>NZ_JAWJTF010000182.1:0-7247 GCF_048836525.1 Nostoc sp. CALU 546 | reverse complement strand
AAATCCTCTACAACTTCACCCCTTTCCACATACAAAGTGCGATATGGATCGGCGTGGGCAACAATAGAACCAACGCCAATAGTGTCCGGTTGAGACGATGCGTTCTGGAGAGCAGTAATTAAATCAGTCTCTTGGGTGGTCAATTCTCCCCAATAGTCCTGTTTGATTACCTCATACTCTTGCGCCACTGCCCAATAGTCCTGCCAAGTACACCCTGGCTTTGCAAGCACTGCCCTAATGTCACTCACTGCCTGGGGCAACATTTCCAATTGTTCGGAACGGTAGGCGATCGCTTCAGGAGTCGGACTACTGCCCAGAATTATCGCAGCAGCTTCGAGCGCTTGGGTATTGTTCATAGCGCTGGCGAGATTCTTCAAAGCCATGCCCATAAGCCGCAGACATTCTTGGGCATTTTCTTTGGGTGGTTCTTGCGCTAGCGATCGCAGATCAATAGTTTTCTCCAAGGCTTGCTTCACTTGCTTGTTCAAAGCCTTGGTTGCCTGTTGGGTCATGGTATTCCCCCACTGTTGAGAAGGGCGTTCTTCTATGGCGTTTTCTAATTCCTGAATGCGTTGCTGGAGTTGTTGATTCTCAATCTCCAGTTTCCGTAATCCTTCCATCTCCAAGAGGCGCTGCTGTAACTGAACATTTTCTTCTTTCTGTTGCTTGTACAGGTTTTGCAGAGATTGGATTTGCTCTTGTACCTGGGCTTCGGCTCTGGCTGTGGCTTCTGTTTGCAAACCAATCCTTAATTCCTGGGAAAGCCGCTCTAACTCTTGCTGGTGTTGCTCTTTGAGTGCAGCGATCGCTTGCGTGTATTCTTTTGGGTAAGTCCGCTCACTCGATTCGGACACAATTGCGTTATTTAAACCGACTAAATCAGTATTAGTAAACTACTATCGCAAATCTACCGAGACTGTTAATATCAGTCTGGAATGCCGTTCTGTACATTTGTAGCGTTATGTAGACACTACACAAACCATTATTATGCTCCTTACTATCCCAGACCAACTAAAGAAACGCTTTCATGCAGCTTGCGCTTTATGTGGGCTGAAGACCAGTTAAGTTGTGGTCGAGTCAATTAAGCAATGGTTAGCTAGCAAAGCACATCCGGTTAGTGAATTAAAGAACTAAAGCATCGCTGTGAATTGAAGTCTCAGACAGCTCTCTGCCAGCTTAGTTCATTACATTTTTAGCAACCCCATTCATCTTAGTAAAACGAATGCAACAACAAAAAGCTCGACGCAATCGAGGTGTAATCTTGACCCTCAAAGGCTGGGATAAAGTTCAAGCATCCATTGCTAAAGCAGAATTGGAAAAGAATGGTGGATATAGCTTTTCTTTAGAAGAACTGAGCGAGCGCACGCATTTAGCATTACACACTATATCCAGAATTTTAGGGCGGTCTGAACCTGTAGATAAGAGTTCGTTGCAGTCTGCCTTTGCTGCTTTTAATTTGGAGTTGTGTAAAAACGATTATACCCGACCCAACCCCGCAGAATTGGAACTCCGAAGCGCAAATCCTCAATATGACTGGCAAGAAGCACTGGATGTGTCTGTGTTTTATGGTCGCAATGAAGAATTATTGCAGCTACGACACTGGATATTAGAGGAACGGTGTCGTTTAGTTGGACTGCTGGGGATTGGTGGTATTGGCAAAAGTACTTTAGCAGTCAAGTTGGGGCTGCAAATTCAAGGCGAATTTGAGGTAGTGGTGTGGCGAAGCCTACTAAATGCACCACCAGTAGAGGAGCAATTAACCAATATACTTCAATTTTTGCTCTGGGCGCTGCGAAAGGAAATGGTAATACCTGAAAACTTTGATGAAAAACTATCAAAGCTAATGAAATGTTTGCAATCAAACCGATGTTTGGTGATTTTAGATAATGTTGAGACAATTCTCTCTGATGGTCAAGCGGGACAATATCGCCCTGGCTACGAGGGGTATGGTCAATTATTCAAGTGCGTTGGGGAAGTACCCCATATTAGTTGCGTTCTGTTCACTTCCAGAGAAAAACCCAGAGAAATTGTACCACTAGAAGGTGACAGAACAGGAGTGCGATCGCTTCCATTAAAGGGACTAAATCCTATCGAGGGACAAGAGTTATTCCAGCAAAAAGGACAATTCACAGGTACAGAACGAGAATGGCAAGTACTCATTGAGCATTATGGCGGCAATCCTCTAGCACTAAAAATGGTCGCAGCCGGAATCCAAGAGCTTTTCAATGGTAAGATTGCCCCTGTTTTGCAGTATATGGAACAGGGGATACTAATTTTTGAGGACATCCGTGACTTGTTAGAACGCCAGTTCCAGCGTTTGTCAGCAGTAGAAGAGGAAGTAATGTATTGGCTGGCAATTAATCGAGAGCCAGTATCCATTGCCGAGTTAACTGCTGATATAGTGACATCTTTTTCCCAGCGTCAATTACCCGCAGCAATTAAATCTCTGTTGCAAAGATCATTAATTGAAAAAAGTGGTGATCGTTTCTTTTTACAACCAGTCGTTATGGAATATACCACCCAGCGATTGGTTGAACAAGTCTGTCAAGAATTAGTAGGGGAAAAGTCTGTATGTTTACGCTTGTTTCAAACCCATGCTTTGATCAAGGCAACAGCCAAAGAATACATCCGGGAGACACAAAAGCAATTAATTGTGCAATCCTTACTTGAGCAATTGTTATTAAAGATGGGCAGTCAACAAAAGCTGGTAACTTTGTTACAGGATGTACTGGAGCAGCAAAGACATCAAGCTGCAATCCTGGCTGGGTATGCAGGGGGCAATGTCCTCAACTTGTTAGCGCATTTGCAAATCAGTCTACAGGGATATGATTTCTCAAATTTGAACATTTGGCAAGCGGACTTACAGCGTGTCAATTTAGCTGGAGTTAATTTCCAAAATACCGCTTTTGATAAGTCTGTATTTGCTACAAGCTTGAAGACTATTTATTCACTTGCCTTGAGTCCAGATGGAAAACTGTTGGCTACGGGTGATATAAATGGGCAAATTCATTTGTGGCAAGTGGCGGATGGAAAAAACTTGTTAACATTTAAGGGACATGAAGGTTGGGCTTGGACAGTTACTTTTAGTCCAGATGGGCAAACCCTGGCAAGTGGTGGTCATGATGGATTAATTAAATTATGGGATACACAAACAGGAAATTGCCTAAAAATTTTAGATAAGCATACAGATATTGTTTGTTCTGTCAGCTTCAGTCCAGATGGTCAAACTTTAGCAAGTGGTAGTCAAGACACTTCAATTCGATTGTGGGATATCCGTCTAGGTAAGTGTCTCAAAATCCTGCATGGTCATACTAGTGCGGTATGTTCAGTCAGGTTTAATCCAAATAGTTCTACCCTGGCGAGTGGTAGTCTAGATTGCGATATTCGCTTGTGGGATGTCAGTACAGGTATATGTATAAAAACTTTGCACGGACATGTAGGCAGAGTATGGTCGGTTCGCTTTAGTCCTGATGGCCAAACTATAGCCAGCGGCAGTAGTGACCACTCTGTTCGGTTATGGGATGTGAGCAAAAGTACTTGCATTAATACATTCCACGGTCATAAAGGTTGGGTGTGGTCAGTTAGCTTTAGTTCAGATGGTCAAACTATAGCTACATCTAGTAATGACTCTAGTGTAAGGTTGTGGAGTGTGCAACAAGGTACGTGCATTAAAATTTTCCACGGACATACCAGTAACGTGTTCTCAGTCACTTTTAGTTCAGATAATCAAACCTTAGTTAGTGCCAGTAGTGATTCGAGTGTACGTTTATGGGATGTAAGTAAAGGTGTGTGCGTGAGAATTTTACGGGGTCATTTCAGCGGAGCGCATTCGGTCAGTTTTAACACTGATGATTGTATATTCGCAACAGGTGGTTTTAATGCTTTAGTTCGGCTGTGGGATATTGCGTCTGGATACTGTACTAAAATTTTACAAAGTCACACAGATTGGGTATGGTCAGTTAGCTTTAGCCCTGATGGTTCTTTACTAGCAAGCGGCAGTGATGACAAAAGCATCAAACTATGGGATGTTATTTCTGGTCATTGTATTACAAACATTAATGACCATAGTGGTGGAGTAACATCTGTCGTCTTTAGTCCAGATGGTCAAACCTTGGCTAGTGCTAGTAGAGACGCGAGTGTAAAGTTGTGGGATATTCACGAGCGTAAATGTATAAAAACGCTAGAAGCTCACACAGATGCAATCTGGTCAGTTAGCTTTAGTCCTGATGGCAATACTTTAGCTACAGGTAGTGGCGACTGCTCGGTTAAGTTGTGGGATATGCGTAAAGCTAAATGTATCAAAACTTTGTCTGGTCACGCTGATGGAGTCTGGTCAGTGAGTTTTAGTCCTGATGGTAAAATACTCATTAGTGCCAGTCTTGATGGCTCAATTCGATTATGGGATAGCAGTAACTTTACCTGCATAAAAGTCTTGCAGGGACATACTGCTGGTGTATGGTCAGCTAGTTTTAGTCCCGATGGTTGCACTTTGGCATCGGCCAGTTCTGACCAAACAATTCGCTTATGGGATCTCAATAACTTTACCTGTATCAGAGTTTTGCATAGTCATAGCAGTGGAGTATGCTCGGTTAAATTTAATGCTCTCGGTAATATCTTAGCTAGTACTAGTCAAGATGATGTAATTAAGCTTTGGGATGTGCAAACTCTTGAGTGCATTAAAACCCTGAAAGTAGATCGCCTTTATGAAGGGATGAATATTAGGAGGGCGACTGGGTTAACAGCAGCGCAGCGATCGGCACTCTTGGTTTTGGGGGCTGTGGAAGGTGTGGGGTAGATTTTATTGTAGGTGATCGCTTCTTTGATACGTTGGTAAGAGTGCAATTGTTTCTATGAAAGTTAAGAATGTAGCAATTTTGGCATTAAAAAGTAGTAATAACGTTAGAGTGAACGCTAAAATTTATGGTAGAAGCTAAAAGTGAGGAAGCAGAAGCGGGAGCAATTCAGATTACCTATGGCTATTCTAAAAGCCGTCGCTCAAACTTAAATAAATAATTTTTATCTAATTATAAGGCTGCGATTATCGCATCTCATTCCACCCTAACTTTTAGATTATGCCTCACTACCAATTAGCTGCTGCGCGGAAACCAAAAGTCAAATTGTTAAACCAACTAGACTCAATAATTAGTGCTAATTAGTACCTAGCCATGCAGTAATTCTAGCTAGACATGGTTGAAGTTTTGCGATTGCAGAAGCAAACCCTTCGGCTTTTTTAGCATAGTGAAAAGCTCGCTCTAATGCTTTACCCACTTCGTTTTTGTCTGGATGTGGTTTGTCGATTTCTTCTCCAGCATCAGCAATAGCATTGTCAATTTTACGACGGTCTGAACTCTCTAACTCCGCTAGTATCTGACGTAAAGCGTTGAGTTCTACTTCTATGTTGACACTTGCAGGTTCGGGTAAACTAACTTGTTGAAAATCGATGTTTGCAGTGCTACTATCTCCCGTTATAATTGCGCTACCAGTGGCATTACCCCCAATAGAAACTGAACGGTTTTGCCAGGCTTTGTCGTTATTACATATACCATTATCCCTGCCCGATTCTACTGAATTTAGGGGCAGTGCTGTCTGATAACGCCGTCGCCTAATTTTGATCTCTGGGGTTAAAGATTCTGGAATTCCCTGTAAATCAATGGAAGTACAACCCATGTGAAAACAATCTTCATAATTCTTTTCAGCCCCCAAAGCAGTATAAAATCCGATGCTAAACTTAATCGCTGCCCTATCTCCGATTGCCTGATTCATCCCCACCACGCAATCAATGTGTTGGTGAATTGCTGTAGCTTGTTCCTTACTATAACAGGCGTTGAGTAAAACACACTCTATCTGTAACTGAAATAAATCAAATAGCTTTGCGAGGGCTTGTGTACTTACCAGTTGCATATGTCCAGAATTATCTTCTAAGACTAATCCATCAGTACCAGAACCGTGTCCAGAAAAGTGGACAATTGTTGGTTGATAGTGGGACAGGAAGCGGGTTAAATCATCTATCCGTACCGCAGATTCAGTTATGATGTGAAATTTTTCTCGATTTGGAGATAGTTGTAGTGTGTTTTTGATTTCTCGCACCTCTTCATCGAGGCGCAAATTACTTGTGTTTTTGGGATTGGCAAAGAGGATGAGGATTTTTTTCATAGTGTTATTTTGCGTTGCTAAATTTAAATATGAAATTTAAAAATCAACTCTTACTCTCTGGGACTCTGCGTGAGGTAAATTCATATTTGGAATTTGTAACGCCTGCTATTGAATAGACATCTCTGAAAAACAATCAAAGCCTTTGTCTCGCTAACTTATAAGACGTAAATGCAATCATCATGAATTAGCTAAAATGTACGATAAAATAAGGCTTTGAGATATTTAATTTTGAATTGTATATGCATTCATTTTAGCCTAAGGTCACTGGAGTGTAATCTTCTCGCATTTTCGATTAATTGCTGTAATTGTTCATACTCCAGACCAATTAACCTCTGTGTTTCTTGAGGATTCTTTCCAATTTAATCCAGTATGCCACTCATATTTTTGTGTCAAAAAACTTATCATGATGTTCTTTTATAGCGTTTCCTAAGCAACTGAGGTACACCAAAATCTTTCCAAATCTTTTTTTCTAAAGATTAGTAGCTCTGAAAACGTACCTCACCAGGTCGGTAACCGCTATACCACAGAATATTACTATTTTGGAGATGTCTAGTATGGTTTTTTAATACGAATTACGGATTGCGAGTTATAGATGGACACAAGTCGCTGTCACTCTCATTCTCAGGGGGATTGGTTTTAAAATACTCGCGCATAAAATTGCACCCTTCCTTGAGTAAATAATCAAAATCCCACCTCCACAATCTCACCGTGCTGTCATCACTAACAGAAGCTATCATCTTCCCATCCGGGCTGAAGCTAACGTCATTAACCAATTTTGTATGCCCAGTCAGGGTTTTGATTTCATTGCCAGTCTTGATATCCCATAGTTTCATTGTCTTGTCATCATTGGCAGAAGCTACCATCTTCCCATCTGGACTGAAGCTAACGCCATTAACCGAGTTTGTATGCCCAGTCAGGGTTTTGATTTCATTGCCAGCGCTAGTATTCCAAAGTTTTACCGTGCTGTCATCACTAACAGAAGCTATCATCTCCCCATCCGGGCTGAAGCTAACGTCATTGACCGAGTTTGTATGCCCAGTCAGGGTTTTGATTTCCTTGCCAGTGTTGGTATCCCATAGTTTTACCGTGTTGTC
>NZ_JAWJTF010000089.1:14713-41462 GCF_048836525.1 Nostoc sp. CALU 546 | reverse complement strand
TTGTACAGTGCGTAAGTCTTAGCTATATACAAATAATTGAAGAAGGATTCAGAATTAAGATGCTCTTTATGTTCCCGCTGCGGATAGCTTATTGATTTGCAGCGGTAGCGAGTCGCACAGAATTCAATTCTGACTCCTGACGCCTGACTCCTGAATTCTTTCTTCTTAAAAATTAAAAACTGCTCTTACTAAAATTAGACAAGAGCAGTTTTTAATCGCAAAGCCAAAAATAATAATTTAGGCATCTTCAAGTTCAAGTTGAGCCACCGTAACGGCGTTCAAAGCGAAAGCTAAAACTAACGGCATCGGCGACTGAAACCAAAAGGTAAAAAGAATAGCTAGGATTGTGCCAATTACTGCTGACATCGACCACAGTCGTTCTTCAATAGTCAGTCCTTTTTCGGCTTTAATCAATCTAAGAACATGAACTGGGATTGGTTCTGGCATTACCCCACCCGGAGGGAAAGCCCAGAAGTTGTTACGTCGTTCGACAAATAAATCTGTCCAGCCATTTTCTTGGCACCATGCCTCAATCCATTGAAGTGAGTAATGATTCATCATCGGGTTTCGGAGTTTGGTTTGTGGAAGTTGTGTACTTGGTGAATGTAAACTCTTGGAGATTCCTGAAGAACTAATTAATCGCTATAAAATTAACGCTAATTATCCAACCTTTAAGCTTTGTTAAGCAATTGAGACGCTTATGATTACGCTCAAACCTTGCTTTCATTAATTAAAAGACTAACAGTTGATCGGGTCTGTTGAATTTAAAAGACAATAAACTTTACTTGAGAAATTGAAAGTCAAGAAACGTAAATAAGTTGGTGAGTATTACTGCTCAATAAAACTCTTTATATCCTGAAATTCAAATCTAAGAATGAAGAATTGTGAACAAATCAACAAGTTGTAGACATATAGGAATCCGCTTAGACAGGCAATAGGCAATAGGCAACAGGCAACAGTCAAGAAGGCTTCTTAGTTGTACTGAGTTTTTTCAGAAATCAAATATGAGTCCTATAGCTAGTCATAAGGATTGCTTTATCCAGCTAAACTATTCCTTTAGAGTTAGGAATCTCAAATTTTATCTGCATCAAAAGCGATAGATTATGCTCCCCGTCTATGTTTTGCTAAAACTTGCTTGATGTGACAGGTAACTTATACTTAGTCATTGCGATCTATTGTCGTGATATTTAATTTTAGTGCGATCGCAGATTGCCGCTCTCTACCTCAAGTAGCAGGGATAATTTTGCTCAAGGTGAGAAGCTGATGCTCTTTTTGCGTTACAAAATATTAAGCAACGGAAATACACGTTCTCCAAGTCCAGTAGTCAGGCTGCGAGTCTCAATTAGGATGATCCAGTCTTACTAATATTCAAATGCGGTAATAAAATGCAGCGATTAGACACCAAATTAGCTCTCGATATGTTTTGGCGCCAAGGGTTGGCGTTCCTTCTCGGAATTATTATCTGGTGCGTGGCTGATCCCGCATTGGCAGTAGACTGGACTCATCCCCTTTCATTTAGCAATGCAGAGTTGTCAAGACGCGATTTTTCTGGTGAAAGCTTGCAAGCAGCGGAGTTTTCTAACGCCAATATGGAACTGGCTAACTTTTCAAACGCTGACTTACGAGGAGCAGTCATGAGCGCTTCGGTGATGACAAAAGCAAATCTCCACGGAGCGGATTTAACGAATGCAATGGTCGATCAGGTAAACTTGACTAAGGCAGATTTGAGCGATGCAGTTTTCAAAGAAGCTCTTTTGCTCCGCGCCATCTTTAATGATGTAAATATAGACGGTGCAGATTTTACAGATGCAATTTTGGATAGGGCACAAATCAAAGAACTGTGCGAAAAAGCCAGTGGTGTGAATTCCAAAACAGGCGTGCAAACTCGTGATTCTCTAGGATGTCAATGAAACGTGTTGGTGTAATTGGTGGCGGACAACTAGCCTGGATGATGGCAGATGCAGCACAGAAGCTAGGAGTAGAATTAGTAGTACAAACTCCAAGCGTTCACGACCCGGCCGTGTCAATCGCTCAGGAAACTATTTTCGCGCCAGTTGATGATGCAAGTGCTACGGAAATATTAGCTAAAAAATGCGATGTTATCACCTTTGAAAACGAATTTGTTAATCTGCAAGCTTTATCTATTTTAGGACAGCAAGGTGTTTGTTTCCGTCCGAGATTAGAAGCTTTAGCTCCTCTTTTAGATAAATATCATCAGCGTTGCTATTTACGGGATTTGGGCTTACCAGTTCCTCAATTTTTCGCCCTTGACGAGGTGGAAAATATCAAATCAAAAATAGAATATCTAGGTTTTCCAGTAGTTTTGAAATCTCGCCGTCATGGTTATGATGGTCAAGGTACTTTCATAATTCAGGATTTTGCTAGTTTAGAACAAAAGTTAAGTGATGAAAGCACAACAAAAACTTTCAATCACTCACTTTTTTTGTTAGAAGAATTTGTCCCCTTTGAAAGAGAACTAGCAATAATTGCAGCTCGTTCTGTAGAGGGAGAAATTGTCACTTATCCAGTAGTGGAAACCCAACAAGAACAACAAGTATGTCGGCGGGTGATTGCGCCAGCCGAGATTACACCCAATCAAGTAGCAGAAATTCAAGCGATCGCACATACTCTATTAAATAGCCTAGAAGTAGTAGGAATTTTTGGAATTGAGCTATTTCTCAGTGCTGATGGCAAAATTCTGGTAAATGAAATCGCCCCTCGTACCCACAATTCTGGGCATTTTTCTCTTGACGCTTGCGAAACTTCTCAGTTTGAGCAACACCTGAGAGCCGTTTGTGGTTTACCTTTAGGGAATCCAGCTTTACAGTGCGCTGGTGCTGTAATGGTTAACCTGTTGGGGTATGAAAATTCTCACAGCGACTACCAAAGCCAACGCCAACAAATAGCGGAGATTCCCCAGGCGCACGTTCACTGGTATGGGAAGACAGAATCACGTCCTGGGCGAAAGTTAGGTCATGTCACCGTTTTGCTGGACGATCAAAATCGAGAATCGCCAAGTGCGTACGCCCTTGGCGTTGGCGCAGCCATCGCCCACAGCATAGAATCTATCTGGTATCCCAGGTAAATTGAGCAGAAACTTTCGATGTTGAACACACAACATCTTTTGAAAAGCTATAATGAGTGAGTTGCACTACGACGTTGGTGACTGCCATCAAGTTTTTTGATCTATGCCTTTAATGACAAGGGAATCAACTGTTCTCGTGGCAGTATACCGGGCATGTACCCGGAAACTTTAAACGAGGAATTTAGGTTCCCACCTGGATAAACCCAGGTCATAAACTTAGGTAAAACGGCGTCGCGGTGAACTTAAAATTATTTGCTCCCAAAATCAGTTAGAATTTGGGAGCTTTAATAATGGAACAGAATTCAGGAGTCAGGAGTCAGAACTCAGAATGAATTCTGACCGAAAAAGCGGATAGCGCAGCGTAAAGCCTTCTCTTTCAGAGACGCTAACGCGTAGCTTGCTTCTCCACAGGAGTACGCTTAGAGGATGTTTGAAAAGTGGTTAGCTGTGATTTTAAGCACTGGTTGATCCCCCCTAACCCCCCTTAAAAAGCTACGGTGTATACACAAGTAGAATTACCCCCCTTAATCCCCCCTTGTAAAGGGGGGAAACTGGGAAATCTTGTTCCCTCCCCTTTGCAAGGGGAGAGTTAGGGTGGGGTAATTCGAGGACTGGTAGTAATTCGATAACTTGTGTGTACACCGTAGCCTTAAAAAGGGGGGAAAATCCTTAAAGTACCCCAATTTATCGGGGGATTTAGGGGGATCGAAAACGTTTTGATACCGACGAGGAGACTTTTCAAACACCCTCTTAGAGCAAGTATTTTCGAGTCGCGTCTGAATAACTGAGTTTAAAGCCCCTACCAAATTGAAAATTTGGTAGTGCAGCAATTCAGTGGGGGATTCAGACCCGCCACTGATTTATTCTGAATTCTGAATTCTGTATTCTTCTTCAATTAAATCAGTTTAAAATAAGCGATCTCACAGTAAAGATTGCCATATTTTTGGGAAACCTAAATACTGAGGTTTCAAGAATTAAGCCCTATGGTCAGCATCCCCGGATATCACGTTAGCAAAGAACTCTACAACGGTTCTCGAACCTTGGTTTATCGCGCTAATCGAGAAACTGACCAAAAATCTGTGGTGATTAAGCTGATGAAAACTGCTTATCCCAGCTTCAGCGAATTGGTACAGTTTCGCAATCAGTTCACCATCGCCAAAAATTTGAATCTACCTGGAATCATCCAAACCTACAGTCTGGAACCCTATCAGAATGGTTATGCGTTAGTGATGGAAGACTTTGGGGGAATTTCTCTTAAAGAATGGGGAGTAGGGAGTAGGGAATGGGGAGTGGGGGGAAGGGTAGAATCTCTGATGGAGTTTTTACAAATTGCGATCGCACTGTGCAATACATTAGATATTCTAATTCGTCATCGGATCATTCACAAAGATATTAAACCTGCCAATATTTTAATTAATCCAGAAACTAAACAAGTTAAGTTAATAGATTTTAGTATTGCATCTCTGTTGCCACGAGAAACTCAAAGCCTCATGAGTCCTAATGTACTTGAAGGGACACTTGGCTATTTGTCTCCAGAGCAAACTGGACGAATGAATCGGGGGATTGATTACCGGACTGATTTTTATTCTCTGGGTGTAACTTTTTACGAATTACTAACAGGGCAATTACCATTTCAATCGCACGAATCGATGGAATTGATACATTGTCATATTGCCAAACTTCCACCACTTTTAGGGGAGAGGGGAGAGGGGACAGGGAATAGGGAAGAGATTCCTCAAGTTCTCTGTGACATTGTGATGAAATTGATGGCAAAAAATGCTGAAGACCGCTATCAGAGCGCATTAGGACTGAAATATGATTTAGAAAATTGTTTACATCAACTCAAAGAGACGGGGAAAATTGTAAGTTTCCCAATTGCTCAACGGGATGTGTGCGATCGCTTTATTATCCCAGAAAAACTCTATGGGCGTGAGCATGAAGTTGAAACTCTGCTAAAAGCATTTGACCGCGTTACCAACAATCAGACAGAATTAATGCTGGTGGCTGGTTTTTCTGGTATTGGTAAAACTGCTTTAGTTAACGAGGTTCACAAACCTATTGTCCGGCAACGGGGCTACTTCATCAAAGGCAAATTTGACCAATTTAATCGGAATATTCCCTTCTCCGCTTTTGTGCTGGCGTTTCGAGACTTAATGGGACAATTACTAAGTGAAAGTGATGTCCAATTGTCAACTTGGAAAAATAAAATTTTACAAGTGCTGGGGGATGAGGGGCAAGTTATTCTTGAGGTAATTCCCGAATTAGAACAAATTATTGGTCAACAACCACCTGCAACGGAACTTTCACCAAGTGCAGCCCAGAATCGCTTCAATTTACTCTTTCAAAAGTTCATTCAGGTATTTACCACAAAAGAACATCCATTAGTAATTTTTCTCGATGATTTGCAGTGGGCTGATTCTGCTTCACTGAAATTAATGCAGTTGTTGATGAGCGAGTTAGGAAGTGGAGCTTTACTTTTAATTGGGGCTTATCGAGATAATGAAGTATCTACCGCGCATCAGTTGATGTTGACTTTAGCGGAGATTCGCAAAGCCAATGCGACGATTCACAGCATTACTTTAGCCCCGTTAAGTAAAGCTAGTTTAAATCAATTGCTGGTTGATACCTTGAGTTGTTCAGATAAAATTGCCCAACCTCTAACGGAACTCGTCTATCAAAAAACTCAAGGAAATCCCTTTTTTGCAACACACTTTCTCAAAATATTATATGAAGATGGACTGATTACTTTTAATTGCGATCGAGGTTACTGGCAATGTGATATTGTTGCTGTCAAAGCACTTGCCCTTACGGATGATGTGGTAGAGTTCGTAGCGCTACAGTTGCAAAAGTTGCCAGCAGCAACGCAAAATGTGTTGAAATTAGCTGCGTGTATTGGCAATCAGTTTGATTTGCGAACCTTAGCAATTGTTTCTGAACAATCGGAAACCGAAACGGCAGCATCTTTATGGAAAGCTTTACAAGAAGGGTTAGTTTTACCTACTAGTGAAGTTTATAAATTTTTTCAAGATGGTGATAACAACTCTGACTCAAACCCATTAAATTCTAATTTTCAAGTCCCTATCTACAAATTTTTACACGATCGCGTGCAGCAAGCGGCTTACTCTCTAATTCCAGATGCAGAGAAACAATTTACCCATCTTAAAATTGGTCAATTACTCTTGCAAAATACCTCTGAGTCTCAGCAAGAGGAGCGAATTTTTGAGCTTGTCAGTCAGTTAAATCGAGGAATACTGCTAATTACCCAACCGGCTGAACGTCAACAATTAGCTCAGTTAAATCTGAATGCCGGTCGAAAAGCGAAAGAAGCTACCGCTTATGGTGCAGCAATTCATTACTTCTATTCTGGAATGCAACTGCTACCGATTAATAGTTGGGAAATCGCCTATGAATTGACTCGAAGTTTATACCAAGAAGCTGCCGAAGCTGCTTTTCTCAACAATGAATTTGAGCAAATGGAATCTCTTGTTCAGGTCGTGATTGAAAAAACAACCACCTTACTGGATAGAGTGAAAGTTTATGAAGTGCAACTCCAAGCTTATCAGGTGCGGAATCAATCATTCAAAGCGATCGCAATTGGGCGTGAACTTCTCGCTCAACTTGGGGTAACATTACCTGAATCAGTAACACCTCCAGACATTCAGCAATCTGTAGTCAACACCCTCTCTACCTTGGCTGGCAGAAGTATTGAGGGCTTAGTTGATTTGCCATTGATGAATGATACCAAAGCTTTGGTTGCTTTGCGGATTATGGCTAGCATTGCTCCCGCCATCCACCAAACGGCCCCTTATCTGTTCCCAATTATTGCTTGCGAAGAGGTGAATTTATCTCTTAAATACGGCAATGCACCACTTTCTGCACCAGGATATGCAGATTTTGGAATTGTACTTAATATTTGTAACCAACTCGAATCAGGCTACGAATTTGGCCAGCTAGGTTTAATGCTTGTGGATAGACTTCAAGCAAAATCTGTTCAAAGCATGACTCTATTTAAGGTGGGTGCATTGAATCAATTTAATCAACAACATATTCGCACCTCAATTAGGTTATTACAGGAATCCCATACTTTTGGATTAGAGACAGGCGATTTTTTTCATGTGCTGGCATCGATGATTTTTAAGTTATTCTATGTCTATTTAAGTGGCACAGAAGTTTTGGAAATTATCTTAGCAGATATCAAAGCTTACGAGTCTAATTATGTCCAAAATCAACGCTTATTAAATTGGTCTAATATCGTTTCTCAAACCATTAAAAATCTCACCGAATATAGCGACTATCCAGACTCCCTGATTGGTGAAGATTGTCAAGAAGAACTCTTATCTGCGCTTCTCCAAGAAAAGGATGAATTAACACTCCATATATTTTTCTTAAGTAAGTTAACACTCAGTTATTTGTTTGAGAATTTTTCGGCGGCAGTTGAGAGTGGAAATCAGGGAGAGCAATACCTCAATGGTGGCGCAGGAATGCTATCTGTGACTGTTTTCTACTATTACGATTCTTTATCTCGGTTGGCTATCTATCCAACGGCTGAACCATCTCAACAGGAGCAATTACTTTTGAAGGTTGGCGAAAATCAAGAAAAATTGCAGTTTCGAGCCAAACTTGCACCGATGAATTTCCAGCACAAATTTGATTTGGTGGAAGCAGAACGCCATCGAGTTTTGGGCGAAAAAATAGCAGCAATAGAATTGTACGATCGCGCCATAATTCTAGCGAAAGAAAACGAATATATCCAAGAAGAAGCCTTGAGCAATGAACTAGCTGCCAAGTTCTATCTCGACTGGGGCAAAGAAAAAATCGCCCAAGTTTATATGCAAGAAGCTTATTACTGCTACGCTCGTTGGGGCGCTAAAGCCAAAACTGAAGACTTAGAAAAACGCTATCCTCGACTCCTGGCTCCCATCTTACAAGGGCAGCATAATCGCTTGCAACTGAGTTCAACCGTCGATGCATCATCATTTCCACATCAAACCATCCACACAAATCTTTCTAGCAGCAGTATCTCGGAAGCCCTCGATTTTGCCACCATCTTTAAAGCCGCACAAGTTCTTTCCAGTGAAATTCAATTAGAGCAATTACTCACTACCCTTTTGCAAGTGGTGATGGAAAATGCTGGGGCACAAAAAGCTGCATTACTTGTACTCCAAAAAAACAACTTAGTGGTTGAAGCTGTAGCCACCATCAACGAAGGAGTCAGTCTGGTATCTGCACCATTGTCAACCAGTGAAGGCATTCCCATTACACTGCTAAACTATGTCAAACGCAGCTTAAAAACTGTTGTGCTGGATGATGCAACCGCACAAACTGATTTTATCGCCGACTCATATTTCATACAGCAACAACCTAAGAGTGTGTTGTGTACGCCGATGTTAAATCAAGGTAAACTCATTGGGCTGCTATATCTCGAAAATCCCCTGACAATTGGTGCATTTACAAGCGATCGCACCGAAGTAATCCAACTGCTATGCACTCAAGCTGCTATCTCTCTAGAAAATGCCCGTCTTTATCAAGAATCTCAAAATTATGCCCAAGAGTTAGAGCGATCGCTCACTCAACTTCGTGCTAGCGAAGCCCGCTTCCAGAAACTCGCTGATAATATTCCTGGGGCAATTTACCAACTATGTTTAAATGCTGACGGTTCAGTTTCAATGCCCTACGTCAGTTCTGGCTGCTACAACCTTTATGAGGTGACAGCAGAGGAAATAATGACAGGAAGGCAGAGTCTTCGTTCTATGGAACACCCAGATGATTTTGCCAGCATTCAACAGGCAATAATCTACTCTGCTGAAAACATCACACCATTTCGACACGAATGGCGAATTATCACATCTTCAGGAACCGTAAAATGGCTTCAAGGTGCATCCCAACCAGAGCGACAAGCTGATGGCTCAATTATATGGGATGGCGTAATCATAGATATTAGCGAACGCAAACTTGCTGAAGTCGCACTAAAAGAGTCTGAAGCTGATTTACGGCAAAAATCTCAGGATTTAGAAGAAGCGCTGCAAAATTTCCAACAAGCCCAATTACAAATGGTGCAAAATGAAAAAATGGCAACCTTGGGTAATTTGGTTGCTGGGGTGGCACATGAAATTAATAATCCGATTGGATTTCTCAAAGGCAGCCTCAACAATGCCGAAGATTATATCCAAGACTTGCTTGCTCATATCCAATCCTACCAACAACATCATCCCAATCCGGCGATCGCAGTCATTGAGCATGGCGAAGAAATTGACCTAGAATTCTTGACTGAAGACTTACCAAAACTAGTAGGCTCAATGAAGGTAGCTTCAGAAAGGATCAAAGATATTAGTATCAGTCTCCGCACCTTCTCCAGAGCCGATACAACCGAAAAAGTTGCTTGTAACCTCCATGAAGGGATTGAGAGTACGCTGTTAATTTTGAAATATCGCCTCAAAGCTAACGAAAAACGTCCAGCAATTGAAGTTATCACCGAATACGGAAAATTACCACTGGTCAAGTGCTTTTTAGGACAGCTAAATCAAGTATTTATGAACATCCTCGCTAATGCCATTGATGCCTTAGATACATCCTGTGAAGGGCTTTCTTTTGCCCAAGCGCAAGACAATCATCACCAAATATTGATTCAGACCGAAGTATCCAGTGAGCAAAACATGGTAGCAATTAGGATCAAAGATAACGGTCAGGGGATGTCAGAAGAGGTTAGAACGCGGATATTTGACCACCTATTTACAACAAAAGAAGTTGGGAAAGGAACAGGATTAGGATTAGCGATCGCTCGTCAGATTGTCGAGGAAACCCATAATGGGCGGTTGATTTGCAATTCTGTACTTGGTGAAGGAACAGAATTTGTCATTGAGATTCCAGTATTTTAACTAATTTGCGATTTTTCTCTCAATGCATAAGACTTCTAATTTTTCGGTAGTGCAGAGAACAGCGATCGCATAATTTTCCAAATCTGTATAACTTGATTCTAAATTAGGTATCGTTCAGAGTTAAGATGACACAATTGCGTCGAATTGTGGTTAAAGCTACAAAAATTGTTAAAACAACTAACTAATACTGTATTTCCAGCCTCAGTCTTCCGACTAGAGAGTGGTTTAACTTTTATTCATCAAGAAATTCCCACCACTCCCGTAGTTGTGGCAGATGTTTGGGTGCGTGCTGGAGCCAGCCTAGAGCCAAAACCGTGGTTTGGCATGGCGCACTTTTTAGAACACATGATTTTTAAAGGTACGGCGACACTACCCCCTGGGATGTTCGATTCCAAAGTGGAAAACCGGGGTGGCGTGAGTAATGCGGCGACAAGCTATGATTATGCTCATTATTCACTCACCACAGCTGCCCCTTATTTAAAAGATACTCTGCCCTACTTGGGAGAACTACTGCTGAATGCGGCAATTCCAGAAGATGAATTTAGCCGCGAACGGGATGTGGTACTAGAGGAAATTCGCTCTTGTCAGGACGATTCCGACTGGATAGGATTTCAAGCGCTGATTCAAAGCATCTATCCCCATCACCCTTACGGACGTTCGGTGCTGGGTACTGAGCAAGAACTGATGCAGCAATCACCAGAAGCAATGCGCTGTTTTCATCACGCCCACTATCAGCCTGAAAACATGACGGTGGTGATTGCTGGAGGTATATCTCAGAAACCAGCTTTGGAAATGGTAAATCATTCATTTGCTGATTTTGCCGAACGCTCAAATTGTCCGCAGTTTGAGAAAGTGGCAAAGCCAGTAATAACAGGAATTCACCGTCAAGAACTGTGTTTACCACGCATAGAGCAAGCGCGATTATTGATGGCGTGGCTTGTACCAGGAGTAGAAGAAATCCGCACTGGCTATGGTTTAGATTTGTTGTCAGTGTTATTGGCAGAAGGGCGGACTTCGCGTTTAGTGCGCGATTTGCGCGAAGATTTGCAATTGGTACAGGGAATTTGCAGTAGTTTTTCTCTACAACGGGAATCAAGTTTATTTACAATTACTGCTTGGTTAGAACCAGAAAATCTAGAGGAAGTTGAGTCTTTAATTTGCGCTCATTTGGATGATTTGCAGACTAAAGGAATTAGCGAACAAGAACTTGCCCGCACACGCAGGTTGCTATGTAACGAGTATGCTTTTTCTACCGAAACGCCAAATCAACTTACAGGGCTTTATGGATATTACAATACCATCGCCCAAGCCGAATTAGCTGTGACATATCCCCAACAGATTCAGTCTTTTGATGCCAAAGAACTGCAAAAATTAGCTAAACAGTATCTCTCGCCGGAGAATTTCGCGGTTACTGTACTTAAACCGTGTTAAGTATTGGGCATAGGGCATTGGGCATTGGGCATGGGGCATTAGTTTTTGACAAATGACAAATGACAAATGACCAATGACAAATGACCAATGACCAATGACAAATGACAAAGGACAAATAATAAATGACAACCTTGCTGCAAAAATCGCCTATGCATCGCACCGTATTGAACAATGGCATTGTCGTGCTGGTGGCAGAAAATCCGTCTGCGGACATTATTGCAGCGCGAATCTTTGTGCGTGCCGGTAGTTGTAATGAAAACCGGGAGCAAGCAGGGTTGGCGCATTTGTTATCGGCAGTGATGACAAAAGGATGCGATGGACTTTCTAGCTTGGAAATTGCAGAAATAGTGGAATCTGTAGGGGCGAGTTTGAGTGCCGATGCTGGCACTGATTATTTTTTGCTATCTTTCAAAACCGTCACATCTGATTTTGCGGAAATTTTAGCATTGGCAGGGCGGATTTTGCGATCGCCAACTTTTCCCGAAACTCAAGTGGAACTAGAACGGCGTTTAGCACTCCAAGATATTCGTTCCCAAAAAGAGCAACCCTTCAATGTCGCCTTTGAACAAATGCGGCATGTAATGTACCAAAATCATCCCTACTCTATGTCGGTACTGGGAGATGAATCCACCATGAGTAGCTTAACTCGTGCAGATTTAGTGGAGTATCATCAAACTTATTTCCGCCCAGATAATGTAGTAATTAGCATTGCTGGTAGAGTCACACCCACAGATGCAACAGCGTTGGTGGAAGAAGTTTTTGGTGATTGGCAATCCCCATCTCAGGCATTACCAATACTGAATTTACCTGAGATTAAGATAGAACCGCAGGTAAAACTAAAGCCAATACAGACACAACAATCAATCGTGATGCTTGGTTATTTGGGAACATCGGTGAATTCTGTTGACTACGCCGCCCTGAAGTTGCTGTGTACCTACTTGGGAAATGGGCTTTCTAGCCGTTTGTTTGTGGAATTACGGGAAAAACGCGGTTTAGCTTACGAAGTATCCGCCTTTTACTCCACAAGGCTATTTCCAGCCTCATTTGTAGTTTACATGGGTACAGCGCCAGAGAATACCAGCATCGCCCTAGAGGGACTACGTACAGAAGTAGATTTATTGTCTACCGATGAAATATCTGAAAGTGCCCTGCAAGCTGCGAAAAATAAGATTCTGGGGCAATATGCCTTGGGGAAACAAACAAACGGGCAAATTGCTCAAATATACGGCTGGTATGAAATTTTGGGATTAGGAATTGATTTTGACACCAGATTTCAAGAATTGATTGCGGCGGTGAGTGCCCAGGATGCGATCGCCGCAGCTTGTAAATATTTAAAAGAGCCTTACTTGTCTTTAGTTGGTCAAGAAGAAGCAATTAATGAGGCGATCGCTTGAAGAAGAATTCAGGAGTCAGAATTCAGGAGCGGAGCCGGAGACGTTTCCGTTAGCTCCGGTCAGAATAAAGACGCGACTTGAAAATACTTACTTGCCGCCGCCACTATCTGCCACTCGTACAGAATACCCAACTGAATTCTGAATTCTGAATTCTGAATTCTGAATTCTGATTCCTGACTCCTGAATTCTGATTCCCTGCTTTTCGAGAAGGGTTAGAGAGCAAGCCTATGGGATTATGCGCGTAGCCTAGCGGAGACATTGTAAAATGAAGCAGCTGTTTTTTAGACCAAGCGGCTGTACCATTAGCATGAGAATATTCTGGGAGTAAATTCCATGCAAAGCAGCCTGACAGCAAGTATTTTGAGTTACTTAAAATTACTAGACCCAACTGTAAACCGCTGTAGAATGGAAAAACGGCAAAAAGATTGGTGGCCAAAGAGGTCTAAATCTTTATCAGCCATTAAAATATTCTTGTTCTCCGCTACGCCTCTGCTTATTACCTCAACGACTCTAGTATCAATAGCAGCACCACAAAAAATTGCCCAAGTAAATCCTGGAAATAGCATCAATCGCCCTAGCCTCAAAGTTGGCAGTCAAGGCGAACGTGTGGCTGAACTTCAAGCAGCTCTAAAACTTTTGGGTTTTTACTCTGGTGCTGTAGATGGTACATATAATGAGAATACAGCCAGCGCTGTTTCCCGGTTTAAACAAGCAGCTGGCTTGAATCCAGATGGTATTGTTGATGCCAGCACTTGGCAACGACTTTTTCCTAGAGAACCAGTAGTAACATCAACAGTCCCTTCATCCCAGCCAAGATTTAACTCAGCTACAAATTTTCCTGTCCCAACCCAAGCTAGCAACCTCACCAATGTTGCAAATCCTAACCCCAATCCCCCTAGGCAAGCTGTAACACAAGTTGCGACTAGCCCTGAACCAAGACCTGCGACTCCAAGACAAGCTGTAAGACCAGCTACAACTAGCCCTGAGCCAAGACCTGCTACCCCAAGACAAGCTGTAAGACCAGCTACAACTAGCCCTGAACCAAGACCTGCCACCCCAAGAAAAACTACAACTTCAAGCACACAAAAAACGCCAAATCGTACTACATCAACTACTCGAACTCAGTCAAACACAACTACCAAGCGAACCCCTGGTATTCAATACACCTCCGAAGGATTGCCAATTTTGCGTATAGGATTACGTGGTTCTGAAGTTGTAAAGTTGCAACAACAACTGAAAAAGCTTGGTTTCTTGAAAGGCGATGCCGATGGAGACTTTGGCGTGACAACAGAAACCGCTGTAAAAGCTGCACAAAAGCGCTATGGTTTAGAAGCTGACGGCGTAGTTGGTGGCTCTACCTGGGAGGTTCTTTTGCGGCGTTAACCGTATCCCTACTTGCTACAGGTAGCATCTCACTCAATACGGTTCGGTTAAGGCAAAAGACGCGATGAATCGCCGTCTCTACAATAATAGGTCTTTTGTAGAGACGGCGATTTATCGCGTCTTTGTGATAAATTATCGAATTTTTGTGATCTAAAATTTTCATCAAAAAGCCTTAACCGAACCGTATTGGCATCTCACTCACTAGTAACTAAAGATACGGGCAAGATGCCCATCGGACAAAACTGGATAATTTATTTTTTGGAAATCCCTACAGAGGTTTCTCTAAACTGAGAAACCTCTGTAGGGGTTTTACGATTCACACTATTTTTTATGAATTCACTGCGGTACATCCTGCAATACGATAAAGATACACTGATTAGAAGTATCTCTCTTGCCAACACTGAAAAATTACCAGAAACTAAACGAGAGCATGAAAGCCCCTGAGAAACAGCAACGCAGTTGCGTGTTTCGTGCAATAGATGCGGGGATGAAATGCGACCCGGCGGGATTTATCCCGCATTTCCCACGTAATCTTAACATTGTAAAGGTGCAAGCAATGAGATAATTAATAATACTAAGGGGGTGATTTATTTGTACGGTTGTCAACAAGTTTTGATTCATGTGGATAAAGACTTAAAAGCGATTTTAGAGTTTATCTGTTCTGAAGCAAACAAACTATCAAATTGTGCCGTCTACTATGCTCGTCAAATATGGTTTAAGGCCAAACGCTATATAACCAAGTTTGAGCTAGATAGCGAAATGAAATCAAATCGTCATTTCCAAACACTCTACTCTCAGGCAGCACAACAATTGTGTCGTTCTGTAAATCTCAAGGGTTTTGGTCTAATAAACTTGCCACCATCACCGAGAAGCGTAACCGCCAAATCAGAGATGCTATCAATAAAGTGGGAAGAATTGTTATTAACCACTGTCTAGATAATCGCATTGGTAGAGTTATTTTTGGATGGGGGCAAGGTATCAAACAAGAGATTAATTTAGGAAAGAAACGCAATCAACAATTTGTTCAAATCCCAACTGCTAGACTCAAAGGGCGAATTGAGCAACTATGCCAACAGTACAGCATTGAGTTTGTAGAAACAGAAGAAGCAAACACCTCTGCTGCATCGTTTGTAGATGCTGATACACTCCCAAAACACGGTGAAAAACCCGATAGCTGGAAATCTTCTGGTCACAGAATAAAGCGTGGACTGTTTAGAACAGCAATGAACTGGTACATCAATGCAGATTGCAATGGTGCTGCCAACATCATCCGCAAAGTAAGCACAACACTTGGACTTGATTTAAGTGGAGTGTCTAGGGGTGCTTTGACTCACCCCACCCGGATCTGTATCTGGGTGACAGCTAAAAAGAAGCCGAGCGATGTGGTTTTAACCCGTCGCGTAGCATCCTTTTAGAATCCCCCAAATTCATTCGGGGGAGTAGTCAAATTGCTTTTAGGCTGATAAAAAATAATGGCAACTTTAGGAGTCAAGCACAGCGACACCTGATAGTGTTATGGATCACAACTGGCAATAGTGAAATTAATTAAACTTACTGCTAATTCCTCTACACAAACTTATGCAACACTTTTTATTAACTTGGCTCGGTACTGCGGTGGCGTTATTTCTTACTGCTAATATCGTTCCGGGATTCCTGATCAAGAATTTTGTGACTGCCTTGGTCGCTGCCCTTATTATTGGTCTGGTTAATGCATTTATTAGACCAATTTTGCGGATTTTGACGTTTCCGATTACCTTACTCACCTTTGGTTTATTTACATTAGTGATCAACGCCTTAACTCTTTGGCTGGCAAGTGCCTTAACTCCTGGTACTGGTTTTGAGATTCAGGGCTTTTTACCTGCTTTGTTAGGTTCAATTGTGCTAGCAATTGTTTCTAGCATAATTAACTATTTTTTGAGAGTTGTTACCTAGAAAATTAGTGAGATTCTGTAACAATACTTGTCGGGTTTTGGGGAAAAGGGTAAGGGGTAAGGGGAAAGAAAAAACCTTTAACTTTTACCCTTTAACCTTTTCCCCAAACCCAATTCCGAGTTCAAAATGCTTATCCGAGCAGTATTGGATTCTGTATTACTAAATATTTAAAGCTTGGGCAACAGCTAGTGTTATCGCTCCTGGTTGTCCTTGTTGCTGAAAAATTCGTTTAGGAACTAAGAATCTCACCGACAATTTCTCTATCTTTGTGAAGGGAAAAATAGTCAACGATGTGAGTTGAGCGGCTGCAAGAATAGCAGCTGCCTCTGCTACGCTAGGTGTACCTACTTTGAGGTTGGTAATTGTGGCAGGGTTAGGGACACAGACAGAGCCAAGGATTTCCGCAGAAAAGGTTTTTAGGGGCAGATTGCGTAGATGGCAAAATTCTACTAAGCCAACTTCCGAGGCTTTGGTTTCAATGGTAGCAATCCCTGCGATCGCACTTGGAAAAAGTTGATTTTCTCGAAAGACTTCCTCAATTGCCCGATCAATCAACTGCCATGAAGTTCCCCGTTTACAGCCAATTCCTACCCATAAAACCTTTTCTACTTGGTTTATTTGCTTATTCAGTTCGTTTTTTCCCTTGAGGGCTTGAGTATTATTTGACATGCTTGAGTTTACTCTAAGAGGTTGTTTGAAAAGTCCTCTTGTCGGTATCAAAAATTTTACATTCCCCCTAAATGCCCTGATCAATTGGGGGACTTTGATTCCAGTTTTTTCCTTTATAAGCTATGCATTATAAACATCTTTTCTTTATTAACAGAAATATTGACAAAAGCTAGAAAATGTGTTATTTGAACATTCCATAACGATCGCACTAATTCATATTTCTATTCTGCAATGCCCAAATTATAAATTATCCGAACTGGGATAAACTCTTCCTTTCCAAGCGCCGCCGCGCCCTTGCCAGTGACGGAGTGCTGAGTCTAGAGTCATCAGGGTATAGAGAAAAGCGATCGCAGGTAAGCTAAAAGCTAACCAGGGAGAACATTTATAAAAGCGGATTGTCGGGTAGTAAGCCAACGTCATTAACAGCCATCCAAATAAACCTGTAAATGCGTAGACGTAATGCGTCTTGTCGCCAGACATCGCCCAATTACCCCAAACTGCACCCAGAATTAAACACACAGGTGGAACTAGATAAATCAGAGGCATTCCTACCAAAGTTCCCAATAGTAGTAATGGCGAATAATTCAGTTGGGTATAGGCAGTACGAGCAACCATATCCCAAATCGTCGCCAGCGAGTCATAGGGACGCAAACTCCGAGTCAAGCTACTCAATCCTAACCAGATACGCCCTTGACTGGAGATTGGGCTTGTCCCCTTATCCCCCACTCCCCACTCCCTACTCCCTACTCCCCCACTCCTCTTAACAGCCTGAGCAAGGGCGCAATCATCAATTAGAGCTTGGCGAATCACTTGAATACCACCGATTCGCTCTAAAGCTTCACGGGCGATCAGAATAGATCCCCCTGCGGCGGCGGCTGTGTGATTGTTGTGATTATTCACCCAGCGAAAGGGATAGAGTTTTTGGAAGAAAAACACGAAAGCTGGAATCAAAAGTTTTTCCCAAAAGCTCTCACATCTGAGTCGTACCATTACCGAAACCAGGTCTAAATCTTCTTGGACAGCTTTAGCAACGAGTCGGCGGAGATTACCAGGATCATGTTCGATATCTGCGTCAGTTAGCAAAAAATAATCGGGTGCAAATTTACTAGCGCTCTTTATACCTTGCTCAACAGCCCAAAGTTTACCCGACCAACCAGGAGGCAGTGATTCACCAGTGATAATATTCAATTGCTGGGGTTTACCTACAGCGTGTGCCACCCCTTCGGCAAAATTTGCTGTCCGGTCTGTGCTGCGATCGTCTACCAAAAACACGTTGAAAGAACCAGGATAATCTTGGAGAAGGAGCGATCGCAAACTAGTTGGTATCAATTCAGCTTCGTTACGCGCCGGAACCACCGCACAAACCACAGGTAAAGATTGTAGCTGAGTTTCTCCAATCTCTAATTGCTGGTCTGTTCGCCAAAACTGTCCCCAAAAACACAGTAATCCTAACCAAATTGTCAAGGATAAGAGCATCAATCCTAATACAATTACATCCATGACCTATTGCAAATTTTCAGCGACTCAGACAGAATACTATGTCTACTGAATATAGGAAAAATTTTTTTATCGGATTGTCGGATTCAAAACTAGTGTTGGGTGTTGAGGTTAAATAGTATTTGATGCAAACACAAGACAGGGTAAAAGTCAACCAAATTGCAGAAGCGATCGCAGCTAGCCAAGAATATCTGCTTTCAATTCAAAATTCGGCAGGTTACTGGTGGGCAGAGTTGGAATCTAATGTCACCATCACTGCTGAAGTCGTCCTTTTACATAAGATTTGGGGAACAGACCAAGCCAGACCTTTGCACAAAGTTGAAGCATATCTGCGTCAAGAACAACGAGAGCATGGCGGCTGGGAACTTTTTTTTGGTGATGGCGGAGAACTTAGCACTTCCGTTGAAGCCTACATGGCGCTGCGGCTGCTAGGTGTACCAGCAAGCGATCCGGCGATGATTCGGGCGAAAGCTTTTATTCTCCAACGCGGTGGAATCAGCAAAACTCGAATTTTTACCAAGTTGCACTTAGCCTTGATTGGCTGCTATAACTGGCGCGGTATTCCCTCGCTACCACCTTGGATAATGCTGTTGCCCGAAGCTTTCCCTGTTAACATCTACGAGATGTCTAGTTGGGCACGTTCCAGCACAGTACCATTACTGATTGTATGCGATCGCAAACCTGTTTTTCTCTCTGACTCAGCTATCAACCTAGATGAGCTATACGTTGAAGGTATTGATCGAGTCCGGTGGGAATTACCCCAAAGTGGCGACTGGACAGATTTATTCCTCACCCTTGATCAGGGATTTAAGTTGGCAGAAAGCCTGAATTTAGTACCCTTCCGTCAAGAAGGCATCAAAGCTGCCGAAAAATGGATTTTAGAGCGTCAAGAAGCTACAGGCGACTGGGGCGGCATTATTCCAGCAATGCTGAATTCAATGCTAGCTTTGCGGTGTCTGGGTTATGACCGAAACGATCCCATTGTAGAACGAGGTTTGCAAGCAATTGATAACTTTGCCATTGAAACCGAGGATAGTTATCGAGTCCAGCCTTGTGTTTCACCCGTTTGGGATACAGCTTGGGCTATGCGTGCCTTAGTAGAATCTGGCTTTGCACCAGATCATCCGGCTGTGGTAAAGGCTGGAGAATGGTTATTACAAAAACAAATTTTAGATTACGGTGATTGGGCTGTAAAAAATCGCCAGGGAAAACCAGGGGCTTGGGCTTTTGAATTTGACAATCGCTTTTATCCCGATGTAGACGACTCGGCTGTGGTGGTGATGGCGCTACATTTAGCGAAACTCCCTAATGAAAAAATCAAGCAAGCTGCGATCGCTCGTGCTTTAAACTGGATTGCATCTATGCAGTGTAAACCAGGCGGGTGGGCTGCTTTTGATTTGGACAACGATCAAGATTGGCTCAACTCTATTCCTTATGGCGACTTGAAAGCCATGATTGATCCAAACACCGCAGATGTTACGGCTAGAGTACTAGAAATGCTTGGTGCTTGTGATTTGTCAATTGATAGTGATAGTTTAGAGCGATCGCTAACTTATCTTCTGCGCGAACAAGAAACTGAAGGCTGTTGGTTTGGTCGTTGGGGTGTAAATTATATCTACGGCACTAGTGGCGTTTTGTCAGCCTTAGCCTTAATTGATCCTCAAAGGCATAAACTCAGTATAGAACGGGGAGCAACTTGGTTACTTGGATGTCAAAACCCAGACGGTGGCTGGGGTGAAACTTGTCGTAGCTATGATGATCCCAGTCTCAAAGGCAAAGGAAATAGTACTGCATCTCAAACTGCTTGGGCCTTAATTGGGTTGATCGCAGCAGGTGAAGCTACTGGAAAATTAGCTCTTGAGGTGATTGAACGGGGAATTAGCTACCTGGTGGCAACTCAAAAGCCTGATGGTACTTGGTTTGAGGCGGACTTTACAGGTACCGGCTTCCCTTGCCATTTTTATCTCAAGTATCATCTGTATCAACAATACTTTCCTTTAATAGCTTTAGGTCGCTATCAAGCATTAACGAGGGAGTAGGGAGTAGGGAGTAGGGATGTGAGTATTTTCGAGTCGCGTCTGAATAATCGGCGTTTTTGCACCCCCACTAAATTGAAAAATGCCCAATGCCCAATGCCCCAAGCGACGGGGCAACTATCCCTCTCCACCCATAAGGGGATGGAGTTTCCCGTCGCTTTCATTAAACTACAACGCGATCGCGTCCTTTTCTTTTTGCTTTATAGAGTGCTTCCTCGGCAGCATTAACCAAAGTAGCAGGCTCAGTTTCTATTGCCGGAATAACACTAGCCACCCCTAAACTCACAGTTAAAACAGCAGCAGGTAAACCACCAATGCTAGGATACTCACACTTAATCCCCAAAGCTTTTACTTGATCTCGAATATGTTCGGCAATGTCCATTGCAACAGTAATCTCTACTTGAGCAAGAATGGCGAATTCTTCACCACCGTAACGAGCCACTAACACTCTACTGCTTTCTTGTCTAAAATCTCCTCTCTGGGAAATCACAAAAGCACTAGCAGTAGAAGAAATCATGCTCTTACTGTATGAAAAACTACTATTATTTGGTGAGTGTTTGATGCAGTTACAGATAGTATTAGCGATTTGCCGTAAACACTCATCTCCTGCCGAATTACCGTAAGTTTTATTATAAATTTTAAAATAGTCAATATCGCACAAAATCAGTGATATGGGAGTACTTTGACGAGCGGATCTTTGCCACTCAATTTGTAGGTAGGTTTGAAAGTAGCGACGATTAACTAATTGAGTTAGTTCATCTAAGCTGGAGAGGACAAGCAACTGTTGATTTTCTTGTTTCAACCTTTCAATATGACTATTGTTGAAATGCTCACTTTTTTTCAGATATTGTCGGAAATATAAACGATATAATTCACACGCAGGAGTACTGCAATCGCCTTCTAAATTAATTAACCCTATACTCTGTAATTTATATGCCAATGCTGGCTCTAATTTCACATTACTTGTAGTATTAATCACTTCATAAAAAGCATTTCCCAATTCTGGCTCATCTCGTAGTGCTAACACATACTGCTTTAAATACTCGTGATAAATTCCGGCTTCTGTGGTTGCTTGTTGCAATAGCTGTCCTAAATCCCGTTGTAATCCACCTTTACCCACAAAGTGATATAATGCCAATCGCACTAAATAAGGATTTCCTGCCACCATTGCCATCAAACTGTCGGCATCTTTACCATCTCTCCAATCCAAGCCGTGACGTTGAGCTAAATCCTGCACCTGCTCTTTCGTAAAGGGAGGTAAGTTAATTGTTAAACCAACATTAAACGGTGATTGAGTCAGTTTTATGGGAATCAGAATTTCCGCTGAATAAACCAGAACCAGACGCAGCTTTTGCCAAATTTCTACCCTTTTGGCTTGTTCATGCCACGATCGCACTAATGGTAGCAATTCTCCAGCAATTTCCTGATACTCAAACACCCAATCCACTTCATTTAATACCAAAACAAGGGGACTTGAGAGTGCAGGCAGTAAATATTGTTGGAAATAGATAGAGCAGCTGACTTTGCTACCCATATCTTCATCCCAATAATCATTGAGTTTTGGTTCTAGCTGTAACTCCCGACTCACGTTTGCACATAACCAGCGCAAAAATTTATCCAAACTGGCAAAAACTGCTTTATCTGCTTGCTGAAAGTCCAAAGTTACGGTGTGAAAGCCTTGTTTCTTAGCGCGTGCAAGTAACCGGAGAGTCAGAGAGCTTTTCCCCATCTTCTTGGGTGCTTTGATGCAAATGACACTCCCAGCTTCAGCCATTTCTGCGTAAGCAAGTTCTTCAATTGGCGGGCGAGAGATGTAAAATCTGGAATTAAGGGATACTGGCCCACTAGGAAATTCTAAGGATATCGCCGTAGCTGCTCGGTTGAATTCTTTAACTAACTGCTGATGCGCTTTGCTAAGACGATGATTTTCTAGAGTCTGGCGGAAATTGGACTTATTTATCGGTTCTTTGCAAAAACAGCTTAATAATTGCCATAAATGAGCAGCAACTTTCTTGACCCGTTCTTCGCCGTAGTCAGCTTCACACGCTATATTGGCATAGGTTTTTCCTTCCCACGAAGAACGCAATATCAACTCTTGGAGTGTCGTTAAACCGTTTGCTTGACTGGCTTTTAGTAGCAATACTATTTCATCTATAGTCATTACTCATTAACTCTAATTCAGCATGACATTTTCTCACACCATTAAACTTTGCAACTCAATGCACCCTGCTTTGTATAGAGAGCAGCCAGTCTTGGTCAAAAAAGCTACAGATAAGCCCTGACAATTTTTTGTATCCTCAAAAATTTGACGTGACTTAATCATAGAATTTTTTTTACAAAAATTTCCGAGTTTTTAGGTAATTTTATGTGATTTGAACTACTTTTTTTCGACATATCTTAGAATGTAGATGCACACAATGTAGCTATTTTTTTCTAAAAAATTACCATTGCGATCGCAACACAGGTTACATTCGTCTGTTTACCTTTTTCTAAATTCCATCCCAGTTGATGATATGGGCTGATATATCTCTGAACCTAAGTTACAGCCCAATAAAACCAAGTAGACGATTTGTCCATAACTGGATCGTCAGGGTGCTAAGACAGCGTAGAGAGAGAGCTACAGGATATCTTCCTCATCGTACCAGCAGCTATGCATATCGAAGAACCCACTACCCATGAACCGGAAGTTCCATTTTCAGTACAAGATTCCCCAAGTTTGCCAGAACCAGAAGACTTATCTCAAGAAAATTTAGATGCTTGTCAATACTCACAAGCCGCCTTACAAATGGCATTAATCGCCAGTGGCTTGGGGTTGTGGGATTGGAATCTCATAACTGACAAAACCTATTATGATCCTCAGTGGAAGCACATTCTGGGATATGAAGTAGACGAAATCGACAATGATTATAAATCCTTTGAGCAACTTGCACATCCACAAGATTTACCCAGAATTCGCCAGGTATTGGACGATTATCTCCAAGGATGCACACCAGTGTTTGAAGTCGAATTGAGAATGTTGACCAAATCGGGAGAGTGGAAGTGGATTCTGACTTGTGGCAAAGTATTTCAGTGGGATAAATTCGGGAAACCAGTGCGGATGGCGGGGACGCACAAGGATATTACTCAGGATAAGGCGATGTCTACGACGGGCTGCGCCTACGCTACTCAACAATACCAACAATTTGAACAACTCCAAAGAGAAATTGCCCAACGCCAATCTACCGAAGACCAAATTCGGGAAAAATCACAGCAGCTAGAAATTACCGTCGATGAACTCAAATATACCCAAAAGCAGTTATTGCAAAACCAGAAAATGGCTAATCTCGGCCAACTGGTGGCGGATATGGCTAACGAAATTAACAACCCGGTTAGCTTTATCTACGGCAATCTCCATCCCGCCAGTCAATACGCTGAAGACTTAATCAGAATCATAGAACTTTACCAACATCACTATCCCACACCCAGCCCAGTCATTGCCTTACATCTGCAACGTCTCGACCTTAGTTTTGTGAAAACAGACTTTTTAAAATTGTTGTGGTCAATGCGAGCCGGCTCTGAGCGCGTCAAAGAAATCGTTTTCGCCTTGCAGAATTTTTCAAGCTCCGACGCAGGTAAAATGAAAAAGGTTGACCTGCATAAAGGACTTGATAGTGTTCTGAGAATTTTGCAGCATCGTCTGAAAGAAAAATCTGATCGAGCCGGGATTGAAGTAATTAAAACCTTTGGTGAATTACCCTTAATCGAATGTTATCCTGGTGAATTAAATCAGGTATTTATGAATATCTTAACTAATGCTATTGATGCCTTAGAAGAGAGGATGAAACATGATTATTCTTTTACTCCCAAAATTCTGATTAATACAGAAATTGTTAGCAGTCATTTGTCATTGGTCAATAGTAATGAACCTTGGGTAAATGATAAACGACTAGGAAAAAAACACAAAGTTATAATTCGCATTTTTGACAATGGCAAAGGCATACTTCCCCATATCCAAAGACATATATTTGAACCATTTTTTACAACAAAACCAGTAGGTAAAGGTCAAGGATTAGGGCTATCAATTAGTCGGCAAATTATAGTTGAAAAACATCAAGGTAAACTGAAGTGTAATTCTCAATTAGGTCAAGGTACAGAGTTGGTGATTGAAATGAATACAACAGCAAGACACTATGCCGCTATGAGAAAACACGCCAGCTTTTAGGTAATATTTATAGCCGTAGCCACATAGGTTAGGACATTTTGAAAACTCCAAGGCTAGGAATAGTAATACTTTTACCTCCTGCCTCCAGCAAGAACAAGAAATCCATAAAAACAAGTGTTGCCAACAGCATCGGTTGTTTATTTTACCCCATTACCATGATGCGCCAAGGCTGCCATTCCATATTCTGAAGCACGTAACTCCTGATCAGAGATTTCTGGCTCCTTGGTATAGACCGAACTCAGTAAGATATTCAGAACTCCACTTTCTTCAGCTTGACTAACAGCGCGATGTGTAATCAATTCACCTACATTCAGAATCACGTTGTCTTCTGGGTCAAGAATGACACGGGTAACTGGACGACCCAGAGCTTGTTCAATCCGTTGCTTCTTCATTGCCCGTGTGCCGCGTCCTTGTAAGTTTTCTGCCTTCACTTTCAAGGCTTGCCAAAAAGTGTTGAGATTCTCTTGAGCAATACTTGCCCCATCGCGCAGTTGAACTTTGTTTTCTAACCATCTGTCACTTGCGGTAGAACCGACTGCGGTTGCCAGAGTCAGACCGACAGCGTTCAGCAATTCTGCTTCTTTACCGTAAGTCTGGGCCCGATCCAGAAGAGATTCCGTCACAATTTGCCCAGATGCCGCAATAATTAAGCCATCGTTAGCACGCACTGTTTGTACGACTCTACGCCCTCTTGCCTGCTGGATCGCCACATGTCCTACCAGCGAATCAACCGAGTGACGCAGATTAGCGGCGCTACTGTGAGTTAGGCTCCCAATTCGATTGCTAGTAGATTCTGTTGCTGCTTGCAAATTGCGACTGATATTGACAGTCAGGCTACCACCCGTAGCTCGATAAAGTTCATCAAGGATACCCATGCGATCGGCTGCTTCTGCATCGACTAGCGTCACTTCCTGCCCCTGTAGTAGCAGTACATTCCCGTCTGGAGTCAGCACATCCCGCTCAACATGCTTGCCAATCACATATACCTTTTGCTCGGCAGGATCAACCAAATTGTTTGTTAGGGAAGCAGTTGCATCTCGATTGAGGTCTTGCAGTTTGCTGCTAGTAGCATCAGTTACAGCTTGCAATTGCTCACCTGCATTCTGACTTGCTTCCTGTAGCACACGGTTCATACTCTCTACTGAGCTTTGCATCTGCTCATTCACGGTTTGAGATGCTGTTTGCAATCTGCGATTGGTAGTCTCAGCCGATTCTTGTAATCTATCTCCAGTTGCCTGAACAACTCCTCGGATACCACCCACCTGTTCTTCCATCATTTGAGAGGTTTCTGGAGGTACAAAGGCAACATCATAACCAATTTTCAGGGCTTCACGAGCAGGAACGAACGACCGCCCTGAATAAGCATCGGCAAATACACCGCCAGAAACTTCGTATCCTTCCACCAGTCCACTATGCTCATCGAAGAACAAATCGACCAATCCACCGAGGTCAAGTCCCTCAGTAGTCAGAATTCTCTTTTTTCTCAACACGATATTTTGGTGCAGAATCTCTTTAATTGCAGGGACACGATGTGCTTTAACAACAGATTCTTTCGAGTTAACTACGATCGCATCCAACCCAATCGCTTGCACTTCTTCCAAAGGAATCACTTTTGCGTCTCGAAACAGTCCTTTTTCTGCAACGAGAAAACCCAAAAGTTGATTGCGTTTCTGGTCAAAAATTAAATCTATAATTCGGACAACTTTCTCGCCTGTGTCGTAGGTGACGACAACTTTATCTATAACATCACTACCTTTACGCATTTATCTATCCCTCCTATATTGATTTTCTTGTTCAATTACTTGTTGGTTAGTTGCTTGACCTTTAAGCTGAAAATATCGTCCCTCTCTACCAAAACCGGGAACGATATCAATCATGCCAAAGTATTCGAGTAATACCCCAAATATGGCAACAAGGATGATTAAAACAGTTATATTTGCTCCAGAATTAGAGCGTTTTCCTATGAGTCTAGGCATTGTATTTCATTATTTATTGTTGTTTTTTATTGTTGTAAACATTGCTGTAAATGTTATACAAGAAATTTATATCATTAAATTTAGTTAATGTGTTTATTTATTGGTATATACCTTACTTTAGATACTCTTTTGTAATCAAAAGATCCAAACGACATCTTTCCAAAGATAGATTGTTGAGTTAGTTCTTATCAATCTCTTATATAGGACTCATATTTGATTTCTGACAAAACTCAGTACAACTAAGAAGCCTTATTGACTGTAGCAAGATTG
>NZ_JAWJTF010000089.1:0-14681 GCF_048836525.1 Nostoc sp. CALU 546 | reverse complement strand
CCTATATTCTTGGAAAGAAATATTTTTGTTAGCCTCAATAGCATTGAATAACTGAAAAGATAATGTCATTTTTCCATTGGGGATTCGTTTCGTCGAGTTATACTGAGCGCATCTCAAAGTTAGGGTTAGGGTAGTACAAACAGCACAGTAAGTAATGTTTACGTTTCACCTAATTAATGAGAGTAATGCACGCGCTATCTTAAGTTGGCGATATGAGCCACCCTATGATTTATATAACTACTCAGAGCCAGAAGCTAATCTACTACAACATATTCTGCACCCCCAGAACACCTTTTACAGTATTCTGGATGAGAATGGCGAGTTAGTAGCTTACTGTTCTTTTGGACAAGATGGACAGGTCACTGGTGGTGATTACAATGAGCAGGCGTTGGATATTGGTATGGGGATTCGCCCTGACTTGACCGGACAAGGAAAGGGTGCTGAGTATGCCAAAGCCGTATTGGAATTTGCCAAAAGTTTATTTCAGCCAAAAGCTTTTCGGGTAACGATCGCAGCATTCAACAAGCGTGCGATCAGGGTATGGCAGAAATTGAAATTCGAGCATCAGCAGTCATTTGAGCGACGAAGTGATGGAATGCAATTTATCGTGTTATTACGATCAGACTGCTGTAAGACATCGCCCAATTGGGAAAATTTAGCTTAGAACAACCCTAGTCATACCTAAACTGACAGTTAAAACAGCAGATGGTAGAGCATCAATGTCAGAATACTGGATCTAATGATGGGAAAATAAAGGTAAGTTAACCATCCTCAAACTGGCTAGGCTATTTAACCAAGACAGGTAAACAGCGAATTTTATCAATCAAAATTTATGAATTCGACCATTCCTTCTCAAACTCGAAAGCCACCTACCCAAGCAATAGGAGCCAAAATTTTCCACTGGTGTAACATCATTAGTCTGTTTATCATGCTCACCAGTGGATTACAAATTTACAACGCCAACCCTGTTTTTGGTGGACGTGCAGGTTTGCACATTCCTCCGATATTTACTTTAGGAGGTTGGCTTGCAGGAGGTAGACACTGGCATTTTGCAGCAATGTGGCTATTCTCCCTAAATCTCTTATGGTATGGAATTTACATTTTAATTACCCGGCGTTGGCGACATCGGTTTGTCGGTGTCAATGACTTCAAAGCATTACAAAAAAGTCAAAATTCTAAGCGTCTAATTTATGCTTGGCATCGGATTGCATATACAGCAATTATTCCTATTTTGCTGCTGGCATTATTTACAGGAATAGGAATGTATAAACCTGCTCAGTTTCCCTGGATAGTGGATTTTTTTGGCAATTGGCAAGCATTGCGAATCGTTCACTTTGCCTCAGTGCCGCTGGTTATCTTATTTGCAGTGATTCACTCTCGATTAGGGCAGAAAGCTGGAGGCGCTCAACTAACAGAATCAATGTTTTAGTAAAAGAAACTCTGGTCATGGAGATAGATAGACGCGGATACTAATAACCAATGACAAATGACCAATAACAAATGACCAATAACAAATGACCAATGACAAATAACAAATGACTCTTTTTAAAAAATATGAACTTTTTTGATAAATTGAATGGAAATATCTTGCAAAATCAAAGCTTACTGTTTGTAGGACTTGATCCAAATCCAGAGATGATGCCTGTGCGTTATGAATCTGAAGAACTCATTGCTGGTTTGGAGAAGTGGTTACAATTCATTATTGCTGAAACTGCTGATTTCGTTTGTGCTTATAAACCTACACTTGGCTTCTACGAAGCGTTAGGTATTCCTGGTTTAGAACTGCTGTACAAAACTTTAGCAGCTATTCCAGCCCACATCCCAGTTATTTTAGATGCCAAACACAGCGACTTAAATACTAGTACCATCTTTGCTCGGACTGTGTTTACAGAATGGCAGGTAGATGCAATAACTCTTAGCCCCTATACAGGACAAGATCATGTAGCACCTTTTTTGGTCTATCAGGGTAAAGCGGTATTTATTTTATGCTGTACTTCTAATCCAGGTGCAGAAGCTTTACAGCAATATCCTACAAACGAATCACCTCTTTATTTACAGGTGGTAAAAGAATCAAAAACTTGGGGAACTCCAGAACAATTGGGTTTGGAAGTGGGAACTACAAAACCTGAAGTATTAGCACTTATCCGAGCGATCGCGCCGGAACGAATTATTATGGCGCGTAGCATCTGGGCGGAGGGTCAAAACCTGAAGCAAATTTTAGAAGTAGGCTTGAATGCTAACGGTGATGGTTTGCTGATTCCTGTTCCTCAAGATATGTTGGGAAACACACAATTATCTGAGCAAATCCAGTCTTTACGCGCAGAAATTAATCAAATAAAAGCTGAAATTATTCACGAAAATTCCACGTGTTCTGTGTGGTTTCCTGATGTTTGTTTGCTAAATCAGCATCCCCATCAGGATTTAATTTTACAACTTTATGATATTGACTGCATTATGTTTGGCAGCTTTGTCCAAGCATCGGGAGCTATATTTCCTTATTACATCGACTTACGCAAAATTATTTCCAACCCTCAAGTTTTTAATCAAGTTCTCACAGCTTATGAGGACATTTTGAAAAACCTGAATTTTGATAGGTTAGCAGGTATTCCCTATGGTTCTTTACCTACTGCGACTGGTTTAGCTTTGCGCCTTCATTGTCCAATGATTTTCCCTCGTAAAGAGGTTAAGGCACACGGAACGCGGAGAGTAATTGAAGGTAACTTTCACCCTGGTGAAACAGTTGTAGTGGTTGACGATATTCTCATCAGTGGCAAAAGTGTCATGGAAGGGGCAGGAAAGTTAGAATCAGCAGGATTAAATGTTAATGATATTGTAGTATTTATCGACCATGAACAAGGGGTAAAAGATAGATTACAGCAAAATGGTTATCGTAGTCATGCGGTTTTAACTATTTCAGAAATTACTAATACTTTGCATCAAGCAGGGCGAATAAATGAGGAGCAATTTTTAGCTTTTGCTGAAAGTTAAAAATTGGAATAGTAGGGAGCAAGGAATGGGGAAATATTTTTCTTATCTATTTTCCCTTAAGTCTATTTAATTCTCAAGTTCAATGTATAAATTAGAATAATTTTGATTTTAAAATTAACTATGAATTTTTCACTGAATCAACTACTTAGATGGTTAATTTTTACGCTACTATTTCCTCTAGCTTTTCTTAATGGTTGGCTAGTATTTTTACTGGTTAAAAATTTTCAACCTGTCGTAACAATTCTTGTCTTGGCTACCTTGCTGGCATTCGTTTTAAACTATCCTGTTTCAATTATTCAAAAGCGAGGACTTAAACGTGGCTATGCAGTAGCGTTAGTTTTTATATCAGCATTGATAATTATCGTTGCTCTGGGCATTACTTTATTACCCATTGTTTTAGAGCAATTTAATGAGATGGTTAAAGTCTTTCCCCAATGGATTGATTCTAGCGAAGAAAAACTTCAGATTGTAAATGAATGGTTTTTTAGACACAGAATAAATGTGAATCTAAGTCAGCTATTAGCAAAAATTACTGAGCAATTACCCAATGAATTAGAGTTTGTTTCAGACAAGCTTTTAAGCATTATCATAGATACAATTGATAGTATTTCTGAGGCGTTAATCATTGTAGTCCTGACTTTTTATCTATTGTTAGATGGGCCAAGGATTTGGGAGGGTATATTTAAGAAGTTACCTGGAAGTATAGCTCAACAGGTAAGCCAGTCTATTCAGCAAAACTTCCAAAATTATTTGATTGGTCAGGGAACTTTAGCTTTGCTGATGGGTGTTTCAATAACATTATTATTTTTAGCTTTTCAAGTCCAGTTTGCTTTACTCTTTGGTTTGGGAGTTGGGCTTTTGAGCTTAATTCCCTTTGGTGATGTTGTTAGTCTTGTTGTAATAACTTTCATTATAGCTACACATAACTTTTGGTTAGCAGTAAAGGTTTTTGCGGTAGCTGTTGTCATTGACCAGTTAATTGATCAGGCGATCGCACCACGTCTTTTAGGTAAAATTACTGGCATTCGACCAATATGGGTATTAATTGCTTTGCTTGTCGGAACCAATGTTGGTGGAGTTTTAGGTTTACTAGTCGCAGTACCTACAGCTGGTTTTATTAAAGATGTAGCAGATGGGTTTTTTAAATCTAGTGATTCCGATAATGCTGTTAATGGTGAAGCAGGATCAGAATTGTTGGCAGAAGAATCAATCTTGCCATGAGTAATGAGTAATAAGTAATGAGTAATGAGTAAATACCCATTTCTCATCCACTTATTACTCATTTAAAGTCCTTTGACATCCTCACCGGGCTAAAGCTACGGTGATTCCAATCTTGACTCCTGACTCCTGAATTCTGTTCGATAAAAGATTGACTCAGGTTTCCATAAGCTTACGATAACTGGAAGACAGAACTGTTGTTTGGATCAATATTTGTACTAATGTCAGCTTGGGTAAAGGTAGTGCCAAAGAGGGTCAATAACAACTGTCCAGTACCAAAACCTGCATTATTAGCGATGCCATCTCCTAATCGGAACTGACTATTACCGTTGACAATACGCACATCTATTGCAGCAATACCACCGAAAGAAAGGATATCTCCCCCTGCTCCTGTTACAAATTCGTTGATTCGGTCTTGACCATCACCCAAGTTATAGCGAATGGTATCGCTGCCATTTCCTCCAGTAAGTGTGTCATTGCCAGCGCCACCATTGAGATAGTCATTACCTGCACCACCGGTGAGATTGTCAGCGCCAGCACCACCAAACAAGGTGTCATTTCCACCGCCACCAAATAGAGAATCAGCGCCTAAACCGCCGTCTAGATAATCATTCCCTGCATTACCAATTAAGGTGTCATTCCCTGCAAAGCCAAAGAGATTATCGTTGCTGCTGGTTCCGGTGAGGGTGTTGTTAAATTCATCTCCAATATTTAGACCAATTGCATCATCTGCGATCGCACCAGTCAGATCCGCTCCCACGAAAATGGCATCAGTGAAATTTGCTTTAGACAGATCAGCGTTTCTCAAGTTGGCATCTGTGAAATTTGCACCAACAGCAAGTCCATTAAAAGAAAAACCTTCTGCGTTGGCTTGGGTAAAGTTAGCTCCACTCAAATCAGTATCAGCAAAGTCAGCCCCACTCAAGTTTGTTACTGTAACATTGCCATTGGCATCTATAAAGGAACTAAAATCAGCACCAGTTAAAATCAAATCTTCTGCGGAAACGTTGCTAAAATTCGCACCACGAAACCTAACATTACCTGACTGTGTTGGATTTAGTAGTTCTACATCACTGATGGAGACATCACTGAAATTAGCCAGGTCAAAAATAGAGTTCTGTAAGGTCAAATCCGTGAAGTTTGTCAGACGAAAGTCAGCCCCCGTTGCATCGACGTTGACCAAAATAGTACTATCCAACTCAGCCTCTAGAAAGCTGGCATTCACGAGCGTTGCACCTGTAAAGTCAGCGGCTTTTAGCTTCGCCTTAAATAAATCGGCTCCCGTGAAGTTAGCACCTCTCAGGTTGGGGCGCTCAGATTGTTCACCACTGAGATTAGCTTCCCGCAAATTAGCATTAGTCAGGTTAGCATTTGATAGATTGATGAATTTCGTGTTAATCAGCGACAGATTAGCCTGTCTCAAATTGGCCCCACTGAAATTGACATTTTCTAATGTCGCCTTGAACAAATTAGCTGGTTGAGAAAAGTTATTATTAGGGGCAAAAATTGCACCAGATGCATTTACGTTAAATAGCTTTGCTTCTTCAAAGTTAGTGCCTCGCAACCCTGTATTGACGAATTGAACATTTGTAAGGGTAGCTTTGAAAAAATTGGAGCCATTTAAGTTTTGACCGTTAAAATTGTTTCCGACTAGGCTTTGTTCACTAAAGTTGAAAGCTGTCATATTATGCTCCTCAAAAAAAATTAAGCGGTTTCAAAGTTAAGGAATCAAGCTGGTTTTTGTACTTCAACTTGTTGTTGAGAAGTTTGTTGTTGCAGTTGCTCTTGTAACCAAGAAGAGAAAAGTTCGTTGAGCAATCGTTGCTGCATAGGTTCGTTAAGTTGGGCTGGTATCAGCTTTTCCAGCCGCACAATTACCCACCAATCTCCGATGTGGGTTGGTGGCGATATCTGCTCTGGTTGGCTGATGGCAAGGATTCGGGCTAGTTTGGGATGGGGTGTACTCAATGCAACTGGCCCCACTAAGCCACCAGCCTGAGCTTCTCCACCTTGAGAGTATTGCCTTGCAACTTCAGCAAAGGACTGTTCGCCTTCTACCAGACGGAAGTAAAGTTCTTGAGCAACAGCCGCATCCCGAAGGCGAATTAAAGAGTAGATAACATGATCAAGCTTTGGCTTGAGTTTGTAAAAGTGCGAGTCTAATTTACTACCCCAAGTGGCTTGTTTAAACTTTTCAATTCTCAGGTTACGGGTTGCTAAATCTAAAAATTGTGTTTCAGTTATGTTCTGCTGCTGCAACCAATTTTGACGTTGAGCTTCTGATGTCAATTGATGCTGTTTGCACAAGTCTTGGTAACACTTGGCTTCTTCTTCTGGTGTGCAGCTAAAGGGTGCGATTGCTTCATCAATCAAAAGTTCTTCCTGGAGCTTTGATAGCAGTTGGTATCGATTCAAGAGAGGGATAATATCTTGAGTTGTTACCGTCTGGTTATGCACTTGTAAGAGTGTTGTTGATGAATTTGAGTGATTATCTTGAGTCGTGGTAATCAGTTCTAACTGAGCTTTTTTATGTAGAGAAATTAGATTACTGCTCTGATTTTCTTGCTGTTGTATCCATTGCAGATGTTGGGGTAATAACTGCGACAAGTTATAGCGCTCTAAGATTGTTTCCCTGGCTTTGACCCTGATTGAGGCCATTTTGTCTGGATGGGTGAGTGCTTCTGTAATGCGATCGCAAATTTCTTGGGGTGAAAAAAAGTCTACCAACAGACCATTAACACCATCTTGGATCACCTCAGTTACGGGAGCAGTTTTGGAAGCTACCAACAAACAACCTACAGATAAAGCTTCCAACATTGACCACGACAAGACAAAGGGACGAGTGAGATAAACATGGACAGAAGAAGCTTGGAGAACTTGCAGGTATTCAGAATAAGGTAGCCAACCTGTAAAGTGAACTCTGCTCAGGTCAAGATCGTATTTTTCCAGCATCACCTCTTTGTAGGTTTTGCCATCAGGTAGTTGTTTGCCGTAAGCTACACGGTTTTCTCCCACAATGACGACATGGCAATGCGGACGTTGTTGTTGGAGTAAAGCCACCGCCTCGATAAACTGAGGAAATCCTCGATAAGGCTCCATACCCCGCGCTACATAAGTGACAATTTCTTTGGCGTGAGAAAGGTCTAGATTGATGCGTGGGAGAATTAACTTTGCTCCCGGTTTGGGGCAAAAGAATTCTGTGTCAATGCCATCATGAAGGACATTGATTTTATTGTGATATTCCGAAGGAAATTGCTGACGCTGCCAATAAGTGGGAGAAAGACCGCGATCGCAACTATATAAATCCTGTAGAATCGGAGCATTTTTAATCCGAATCCGGGCTTTATCGTCAGAAGTTAAGGGTTCGCTGCGATCGAAGTCGGCATCGGAGCCATGAGCATGATAAAACCACTCGAAATAGCATAGTAATTTGGCATCGGGAAAAATATCTTTGATGAATAAGGTCGGGCCCCAACCCGAATGACCATAGACTACATCGGGAATAAAGCTTTGGGCTTTGAGCTTTTCTGCCAGCCTATAGACACCTTGACCCTGAAGGACAGCATTTTCTAGAGGTCTAACATAGTGATGAGTTTCGGGACGAGCTTCTCGTGTAGGGCTATAAATTACCTTATTAACGCTTGGTAAATTATCTTCCTGACGAGTAGTTCCAAAGAAAACTTGGTTATCTTTGTCTTTGGCTAAAGCAGCAGCTACATGGCGAAATTGGGCAGGAAAATTTGGATGCAGAAATAAAATTCGCATTGCTCTTTGATTATTAGTAGTTCTCCAAGGGAACTTGGCGGGTAAAGGGAAAAGGGTAAAGGTGTGAATGGTACTAAGTTAAGACACAGCCCTTGCCCTGTCTGGGAACGAGGCAACACAAGACTTTGGGTTTTTCTTAGTGCCATTCAAAGGTGTTTTATCCCTTTCCCCAATCTTCACCCTGCATTTTTGGGTTGGCAGACTATTAGTGGTCTGTCCCATTAATTTTGAGGGGCTGCTAGATCCCCGACTTCTTTAAGAAGTCGGGGATCTGAACACCACTAACCTCTCAAAACTTTTGGGACAGACTATTAGTGGCAAGGTTTGTAGTAAGCACTTAAGTGCTTAAAAATCCAGGACTAAAGTCCTTACTACAAACTTTTATAACCCTTCAGAACTAATGGGACAGACTATTAGTCTCCTGCCGTCTTCAACTATAAAGACAGCAGGAGAGATAAAATTGAAACTAATCAACCCCAAAAGTGGCTCAGTACGTTATCGTGACGCTGCGGCTGCTTTGTTGATTTTCTGGGTACTATCAGGTGTGTGCTACTTGGCTGGTACCCAAGTACACCGCCTGGTTGCCCATTTCTTACGATAGAAAATCGAATTCTGTGACCAGTGCAGGAGCCACGTTAATTACGGTCGCTAACAGTTCGCCAGTTTCAGCAATGGAAATCCGACTACTAGCTTGACCATTAATAACAACACGGCTGATTGTGAGTTCCTCAAACGGTAAGTCAACCTCGAAGAAATCTATACCATCCTGGAAGTCAGTGATAATGTCGCCGACAGGAGCAGGTACAGGTGGCTCACCGGGATCTGGTACTTCAAACCCTACTTCTTCCAACACAAATATGTCAGTACCCGCACCGCCAGTCAGGGTGTCGCGTGCGGTTTGACCTTCCTCGGCGTCTTGTCCACCGAACAGGGTGTCATTGCCAGCACCGCCTACAAGGCTATCAACTCCTGTTCCACCATCAAGATTGTCATCACCACCTTGACCCAACAGGGTATCATCGCCAGAACCGCCCACTAGGGTGTCAAAACCACCCCCACCTAAAAGGGAGTCATCGCCGTCAAATTCTTCGGGTCCACCTTCTAAGAAGTCAGCTTCAGCACCGCCTTGGAGAGTATCATTGCCAGCTCCCCCAAAAAGGGTACTAGTACCAAGACCACCATTGAGGCTGTCATTGCCATCTCCACCATCGAGGGTGTCAAAACCATCCCCACCTAAGAGGATGTCATCACTACCTAAACCATCGAGGTAGTCATCGCCGGTTCCGCCATCGAGGTAGTCATTGCCACCACCACTTAAGCTATCAGCATCGCCTTGGAGAGTGTCGTTACCATCTCCACCAAAAAGGGTATCAGCGCCAGCCGCACCCAAAGTGTCATCACCGATCAGGAAATCATCACCGCCTAAGCCATCGAGGAAATCATTGCCAGCGCCGCCATCAAGGGTATCACCCTCTATAAAGCTGTCACTGCCAATCAGGGAGTCAGCGCCTGCATCGCCGTTGAGATTGCTCTTACCGAAACTGTTATTAGCAGTTGTCAGAGTGTCATTGCCAGCTCCGCCGAACAGAGTATCCTCAAAGCCACCAAAGAGCAAGTCATTACCAGCGCCGCCATCGAGGAAGTTTTTCTCATCAAGAACATCGTCCTCACTCTGCCCACCATAGAGGGTGTCATTACCGCCCTCACCAAAGAGGGAGTCCTCGCCAGCATCGCCAAATAGTCTGTCGGCACCGGCTCCACCAAACAGAGTATCCTTATCTTCCCCACCTCGGATCAGGTCATTACCACCTGATCCCAATAACAGGTCATCACCAGCAAAGCCGCGAATCGTGTCAGCTGCGCTAGTACCTTGAAGGGTATCGGAATCGGGTGTTCCATTTCTAATTGCCATAAATTAATCCTTGCTTTTGGGTTTCAAAAAAGTATTTGGCTTGTTTACAACTAAGTTAGTTGTTGTAATTCTCATCACTCCCCCTCTCCCAAGTTTGAGAGAGGGGCGATTAAGAAATGATGAGAAGATATTGGAAGAGATCATCAAACTTACACTGCATAGCTACATGATTAAGCATTTGCAAATCACATCCTTTGTTTGAATTGCTTGAAGAATCACAATGTCATTCGTGAATCATTAATAGCTGTGTATTTTTGGTAATACGAAATTGTCAGAGATATTATTTTGTTGACAACATAATATTCCTGGCTCACCTAATGTTTACCAGAGATTTCATTGCCTTCATTTAATGTTGTAAATGAAGTTATAAAAAAATATCTTTGGCAACTTGGTATAATGCGGCATCACAAAAATGGACAGTTGTAGCTTCTGCTAACAATTAGAAGCAACAATGACCACAATTCAAATATGATGCGATCGCACACCTTTACTTATCACCTTCTTAAAGTTAAGTTTCACTAACCAGAACTCCCATTTTGGATGAGGTAAAGGTAAAGGTTATGATTTCGACTTTAGGTAAATAGGTCTTTTAACCTTTGATTTCTTTCGGAAACAAAGTGTGCGTCAACCTTATTTGGTGATGCATATTCTGTGTAGGACATATACTAGTTGGCAACTTAGCCACAATAGTAAATCATGACCGCACAGTTATTTGATTCGCCTGATTCATTTCACAATCCGAATTTACATGATTACGTTTTTCCAGTTAGCTTATAAATCGATACACCACTGAACACTAGCCGAGAGCCGAGATCGATACACCACTGAATACTAGCCGAGAGCCAAGATTGATAATGAGAACTGTAGGGCTTTTAATAAGATCACTATCAGACAATAATGATCTTTTGCATTAATAGCTGCACGAACACTCTTATGCAAGCAAGAAAAGCTGCTGACTTTTCTCCAAGTACCAGAATTTTCACTCCGAAGTTTCAAAAACTTCTTAATCTGTAAAAACTTCTGACTACACCTGATGATATTTATAACGATGGATTAGTAAGCACAATCAAATTTTCATCCATGTTACATATATTTGTATAGTAAGCTATTTCTGTCAATATAGGTATATAAAGTTATGCCTAAAGACAGAGAACAGAACTATTTAATAAATTTTTTGCAGCATTTTATACTAGTTTTTAAACACATTTTTTTCTTTTTAAAGAGTAAAATAGTCAAATAAATTTTGCAGAAATCGACTAAACTAAATGCGTGTTTAGCTATTAAGTAAAACGACAATGCATACAGAGGGTGACAAGATGGTAAAAATTATTTCCCAAAAAACCACATGGATTTTTGTTAGTTAAAAATTTTACTTAATAACAAAAAATCTATGTTTAGGCTTTATTTATGTCAACTCTGGTAAGTGGGTGAAGTTATTACTCAATAGATGTTGATGGATTTTGCTTAACTTCAATATATTCTCAAATTTATGATGAAAATGCAAGGACAGATAAGACACTTAAACAGCTAGTTATCACGAAATAAATAGGAGGGTACGAATAAACATAAGTATAATAAAGATTATATAAACGACGTTAAAAGCCTATTCACCAATGGTTTGAATCTTTTACTTCTATCTTGTTTTAACGACAAATATTTTTTTTAACATCTTGAAAATAAACAAAGATTTCGTAAATTAGTGGTCAATTGCAAGTTTAAATAGTCTATTATTTTATTTTTTGAGATTAAAATAAGGGCTAAAGATTCTTTATTAAGCTAATTAGGCGGACAGTATATAAGTCAATACGCTTGGGTTAAGAGCTAATTGTATAAAATTGTGGGTTTTCGAGACGCGATAAATCGCCGTCTCTACAAGTGTTTTGGTCTTATCTGAACTGTATTGGTATATAAGTGGTCAAATTTATAGCACGTTAATGCAGGAGTCTTGAGAACTAACTGTATTGCGCCCATGTGTTGTTGTATCCAAAAAAATTGCATAAAAAAGCCCCTGGTAGAAATACCAGAGGTGAAAGATATAATACCATTTCACTTTATGTTTGTCGGAGATGCCCCTGTGAGTGCCTCTACTTAGATGAGAGGCTAGAGTATTTCTCAAATATTACAACAAAAAGTGATCGGGTATAAAATTAGCCAACATTTGCTAGGAGTAATTCTCGTTTTTCTGATTTTCGTACTTTTACTTGAGAGTCATCATCAACATCGACAAACGCTGTGTCTCCATCTGTAATTTCGCCAGACAGCATTGCTTCAGCGAGAGAATCTTCTAAAAGGCGCATAATTGCCCTACGTAATGGTCTAGCACCATAACTAGGGTTGTAGCCTTCTTGTACTACAAGTTCTTTGAAGCGATCGCTAACTTCTAAGATAATTCCCTTTTCTGTCAAACGCTTAGAAACTTCTTTAAGCATAATCTCAGCGATTTGCTTCACTTCATCCCTAGAAAGCTGGGTGAAGACGATAATTTCATCGAGACGGTTAAGGAACTCTGGACGGAAGTAAGCTTTCAATTCTTCATTTACCAAGGTGCGGATGCGGTTATAACTAGCGTCGGCTTGAGTGTCGAAGTCAAAGCCTAAACCACTACCACCTTTTTCAATCACCTTAGAACCGATGTTGGAAGTCAAAATGATCAGCGTGTTCTTGAAGTCAACTTTCCGACCTTTGGCATCGGTAAGATGACCGTCATCCAAGAGTTGCAGCAGCATATTGAATACATCGGGGTGTGCTTTTTCGATTTCGTCGAATAGCAGCACTGAGTATGGTTTCCGCCGCACGGCTTCTGTAAGTTGTCCACCTTCGTCGTATCCGACATAACCAGGAGGCGAACCAATTAACTTGGCGACGGTGTGGCTTTCCATGTATTCGGACATATCTAGCCGAATCATCGAGTCTTCCGCACCGAAGAAGTAGGAAGCTAGTGCCTTCGCCAATTCTGTTTTACCGACTCCAGTAGGGCCAGAGAAGATAAAGCTAGCAATGGGACGATTGGGATTTTTCAAGCCGACACGAGCGCGACGGATACCACGAGATACAGCCGAGACTGCTTGCTCTTGTCCGATAAGCCGTTGATGCAGAGTATCTTCTAGGTGCAGGAGCAACTCTGACTCAGATTCAGTGAGTTTGTTGACTGGTACGCCAGTCCAAGAGGCAACGATTTGGGCGATGTCTTCTTCGTCAACTACAGTCGAGTTGACAGGTTGCTCGGTTGGTGTAAAGGTTGCTTGCAGTTGTTCTGCAAGTTTTAATTCTTGGTCGCGCAGTTGTGTAGCTTTGTCAAAATCTTGGACTCTGACTGCTGCTTCTTTTTCTTTGGTAACGCCGGCGAGTTCACGCTTGAGTTCTTTATTGGGAGAACTTTGAGAGTTCCGCAGACGAACGCGAGAACCAGCTTCATCAATCAAGTCTATTGCCTTGTCGGGCAAGAAGCGATCGCTAATATAGCGGTCTGATAATTCTGCTGCTGCCACAAGTGCCGCATCCAAAATTGTGACTTTGTGGTGTTGTTCGTAAGCACCGCGCAAGCCGTAAAGAATTTGTACGGTTTCTTCTACTGAGGGTTCGCCAACCTTAATTGGTTGGAAACGACGCTCTAGGGCGGCATCGCGCTCGATGTGCTTCCGATATTCATCAAGGGTAGTTGCGCCGATGCACTGGAGTTCTCCTCGTGCTAAGGCAGGTTTGAGGATGTTGGCTGCATCCAAGCCACCTTCTGTACCACCAGCGCCAACCAAGGTATGAATTTCGTCAATCACCAAGATGATATTGCCCACGGTGCGGACTTCTTCCACGACTTTTTTGATGCGTTCTTCAAAATCGCCACGGAAACGAGTTCCAGCTACCAATGACCCCATATCGAGGCTGATAACTTGCTTGTCCTGTAAGGTTTCAGGTACATCCTGGTTGACAATCCGTTGAGCTAGACCTTCTGCGATCGCAGTTTTGCCAACTCCTGGTTCACCAATCAACACTGGGTTATTCTTGGTGCGGCGACCGAGAATTTGGATCGCCCGCTCAATTTCCTTCTCACGACCAACTACAGGGTCGAGTCTGCCTTCTTGGGCTAATTTGGTCAAATTTCTGCCAAATTCTTCCATAGTTAGCGGTTGAGTGCGCTTTTGACTACCACTACCACTACCAGCGAAAGCCGGTGCATTTTCACCCAAACGGCGAACTATAGCACTGCGGACACTCTTGAAGTCAACCCCTAGATTTTGCAGTACTTTGGCGGCTACACCTTCACCAGCCTCGGTTAATCCTAAGAGTAAGTGTTCAGTGTTGATGTAATTCTGTCCTAGACTATGAGCTTCTTTAAACGATTGCTCGAAGAGGCTTTTTACTTTAGGAGTAAAAGGAATTTCTGGTGGTACAAAGCCAGAACCCCTACCAATAATTTTTTCTACCTCGCGACGTGCATCTTTGAGGGTAACGCCTAATTCAGCCAGCACTTTAGCAGCAACCCCAGTTCCTTCTCCCATCAACCCCAGGAGAATTTGCTCAGTTCCTACGAAGTTATGTCCCAGGCGACGTGCTTCCTCCTGAGCTAACATAATTACTCTAATGGCTTCGGAAGTGAAGTGTTCAAACATAATGGGTTATTGCTCCCTCGCTGCTTGGACTTTGGGTGATATAAAATTCACCCTCATCTAAAGTTTTTTGTATTTTCTTAAGGACTAATGTAACTTTATTTAAAGTTAAGTGGCAGTGGTGAGAGCCGTAAGACATCAGGTGTACTTGCCGTCTAATGTGAGTTAGGAGTGATGAGTTAGGAGTTAGGAGT
>NZ_JAWJTF010000058.1:0-59471 GCF_048836525.1 Nostoc sp. CALU 546 | reverse complement strand
CTAATTTGCGTATACAGGCAACAGGAAAGAAGGCTTCTTAGTTGTACTGAGTTTTTTCAGAAATCAAATATGAGTCCTATAGTGCAATTAAAGAACATTATGATTAGTTAACCAATTAATCTTCAACAGCACCCAATTCTTTAAGTGTATTTTTTTGTTCTTCCCCTAGACCGGAAATACCCTTGATATTCATTCCTTCATAAGGTCTTTTTGACATGAGTGTTTTGATACACTCTCCAGTTTTGACATTCCATTGCTTAATAGCTCCATCCTGGGAACCACTATACAAAGTTCCATCAGAACTAAAGGCAACAGAACGAACCCAATTACTATGTCCTTGCAAAATAATCAGACGTTTACCTGTGTCAATATCCCAAATTTCTATAGTGTGATTAACACAAGCACAGCCAATAATCTTACCATCAGGACTAAAAGCAACAGAACGTATCCAATCATTATTGACTAAAATTTTGGAACATTCGCCAGTCTGAACATCCCATAGCCGTACTGTTTTGTCATCACCGCCACTAGCTAATAGCCCTCCAAATTGCCCTTGAAAAGCAACAGACCATATTCGCATAGTATGTCCTTCCAAAACCCGAATACATTCCCCTGTATGAACATTCCATAGCCGCAGTGTTTGATCATCACTTCCACTTGCGAGAATTTCACCATCAGGGCTAAAACTGATAGACTGCACCCAATTTGTATGTCCGTGTAATGTTTCAAAGCATTGGCCAGTCCTAATATTCCATAGCTTAATGTTGCAGTCAATACTACTACTAGCTAGAATTTGACCATCATAACTAAAAGCAATAGAGCGGATGCGATCGCTATTTTGCAAAACTTTCACACACTGTCCACTCAGAGTATCCCAAAAGCGGATAGTTTGGTCATCACCGCCGCTAGCTAATAGTTCCCCAGGAAGCGGACTAAAAGCAACAGACCAAAGTCGGCCAGCGTGTCCTTCCAAGGTGCTGATACATTGGTCAGTCTCAACATCCCATAGCCTGACGGTTTTATCATCATTACTACTAGCAATTATCTTCCCATCTGGACTGAGGGCTAAATCGTGTACCCAATTAGTGTATCCCTGCAAGATTTGGATGCATTGATAAGTCTCGATGTCCCAGAACCGAACGGTTTTGTCATAGCCACCACTAGCGAGTGTTTTTCCATCGGGACTAAATGCAACAGAGAGAATAGAATTACTGTGCGCTTCTAAAGTTTTTAATAATTTCCCTGTTTGAATATCCCAGAGTTTCACAGTTTTGTCGTCGCTACAACTGGCAATAATCCCTCCTCCTTCTGAAGAAGAGATGGGACTCAAGGCTATAGAATGGATTAAATTGGTGTGTCCTGACAAAGTGTTTAATAACTTCCCCGTTTTAACATCCCAGAGTTTCACAGTTTTGTCGTCGCTACAACTGGCAAGTATTTCCCCATCAGAACTAAAAACTACAGACTGGACTAATTTGGTATGTCCCTTAAGAGTTTTCAAACATTTACCCGTTTTTACATCCCAAAGCCTAACAGTTTGGTCAGCACTACCACTAGCGAGTATTTTTCCATCAGGGCTAAAGACAACAGAACGAACAAAATCATTATGATCTTCTAAAATTTCCCAGCATTTTTGGGTATCTAGATCCCAGAGTCTAATGGTTTTATCACTACTAGCGCTGGCGACAATTTTGCCATCATGACTGAAGGCAACAGACCTGACCCAGCTATTATGTCCATCAAGTTTCATCAGTTGTTTTTGGCTATCAACATCCCAAATTTTCACAGTATGATCATCACTACAACTGACTAAAGTTTTACCATCGGGACTAAAAGCAACAGTTCTTACCCAGTTATCATGTGCCTTCCAATGAAATAGTTGCTCACCATAAGTAGCTTGCCAAAAGCTAATTCGACCATCAGCGTCACCTGTCGCAACAATTTCTCCATTTACAGGGTTAAATGCCACTGATAAAATACTATCGAATATTCCTGTAAATACAGATTTAGATAAATCAGAGTTAGCAAAGTTGACATTATGCAAGTTTACACTTACTAGGTATGCTTGCCATATCTTAAAATTGGAAAAATCACACCCATTTAAATCAATTCCTTGATGACAAAGAAGGTTAATAATATTCCCACCAGCATAGCCTGATGTCAAAGGAGTATTTACTTGCAAGAATTTTATTATTTTTAAGAGATGTTCTTTAATTCGGTCTTTATTACCAAATCTATTAATTAGCTTTTCAACAACTGGTACTAAAATCAAACGAATTTGGGCATTTCTGACCTTTCCTTCTGTCTGCGCTTTGAGTAAAGCGTGGCTTTTTAACAAGGAAATATTTTCTAAATTAATCTCAGAAACAATTTCTTCACAAACCTGGTTAACAAATTGGCTAATGATATATTCCATCACTACAGCTTGAAGCATGAATTTCGCCAAACCCTTCTCGTTAAAAATTAGCGATCGCCGCCGCAGAGATTCTAAAGCTTCTATTAATTGTGGTTGTGATGTAGTTGAAATAATATCTGCTTGTAATTCGCCAAAAGACGTAGGCTTGCAATTAATTCCTAGCCAGTATAAAATTTCCTTTTCTAAATTCGATAGCCGATTAAACTGCTGTTCTAGAAGGTTGCGAATATCTCCAAATAATACGGAAATATCACAACTAATGAACTCTGATATATTGCTACCAAAAACTTCTTGAATCGTATTGCAAACGATTTTTAAAGCTAAAGGATTACCTGCATATTGATTAATTAACTTGTTCCAGTCTTTCTCTGAACCCAGAAAATCACCTTTGCCTACAAATATGCTTTTTGCAGCGATCTTTTCTAGCCCACTTAGCTGCAATGATCGAACTTTAAGATTATTCCCTTCTAAGGTGACGATTTCTTTCGGACTTTCACGACTAGTTAAAATCAAACAGCTTTGATGAGGCATTTCCCCAACTTGCCGGAAAAATTCTCCATATTCTTCATATCCTTCTCGATATTGTCCGACATAATCACCTCCAAGTAGGACTGACTCAACATTATCCAGTACCAATAAACAGCGATGTTTCCGCAAAAAGGCAATCAATTGCGAAATTCCTACTTCTTTAGGCTCATTCTTTTTAGAGAAAAACTCAATCAGGTCTGCAAAAATCTCCTTAACAGAGGGTGCATGACGTAGCGATCGCCAGATAACATACTCAAACTGTCCCTGAATTTTCTGTGCCAGCTTAATAGATAAGGCTGTTTTACCAATTCCCCCCATCCCGAATATTCCCACCAGTCGGGAACGATCTTTATTTACCCATTCCTCTAAAACCTCTAACTCCGACTCACGCCCAAAGAAAACCGGGACATCAGGCGCTTCGCCAAAATCATAACAGGATGAGGCATTAACTACTGTTGATAACTGATATCTTTCCTGGAAGATACTCCTGATTACCTCTAATTTCCCAGGAGTACTCCCAGCAATGTCAAACTTTTGGTAAACCGAACCAAGTCGCTTTCGCACTGCGGCTGCACTAATTTCGAGAGTGGTTGCAATAGATTCTGCCGTTTGGCCAGCTAAAGCTAGAAGTAAGGCACTTACCTCAGCCTCAGATACGTTGTGTTCGGCTGTAACCGCTCTCAAGAAACTTTCAGGAATTTCCGTCATGAAGTAAATTTCTCCAGCCAAAACTATTTATATATATATGTGAGGTAGATGTGAGATATATCTCTACTTATTTATCAAGAAAGGCTGTTTTCCTCCTGCCTCCTGCCTTCTGCCTCCTTCAACGGGTTTCCCATTCCCTAGTCCCGTGCCTTGGCGTAGCCCGTCGTAGACATCGCCTAGCATTTATACACAAAAGCGTATTGACAAGCCACTACTAACTATACTCTAAATTATCAATTGTTATCAACTTGTTAATTCTACTTATCAACCTGATTGACAAGATTAATCAAGTAAATGTAGAATCTATAACAATAAATGTAAAATCGATAACAAATTAGGTGTGAATCGCGAGGATAGCTGAAGTAACTAGCACTGAGGTACCCCACATTATGCCAACACCTGAAACTTCAAATTCTGCTCAGGAATTATTTGAGTTGCTTGAGAAAGATATTCTTGCCTGTCACACTTGCAAGGATGGAATAATTGAAGTGACTATCCGCAAGATCGGAACCGAAGAGTTTGAAGTGCGTGTCATCTCCTTCCGAGGTTCTTTTCGTTGCGTTCATGCGGATCTAAATAGGTATTTAGAGGAGTTACCGACAGATACCCAAAGTCAGATATCTATCTATCGCGATCGCTTTCGAGTGGGATTGAGGGGATTGTTAAAAAAGGGGTTTGGATTACTCAGCCTAGACTTTTCTAAATGCAAGAAGGGAAATACCGCGCCGATATTTGGCTTGATGGTATCTGAATTGTTGGATATTGACTGATTTTAGTTGTTTTTGTTGATTGCTCTAAGTAAGTAGGTGAGAATAAACCAAATTATGTTACGAAACGTAAATAGGCTTAAAACCCTTATCAATGACTAATGACTAATGACAAAGGACAAATGACAGCCCCCACCAGTTAGTTTTAATTGCACCGACTTACTTAGCTAATTACCAGCTAGTTATTTCATCTCAAGTTTTAGAGAAACAGTAGAAAATTGTTTTCGTTCTTGAGGTGAACAAGTGAATAATTTTCCAGCCCAAGAGAGTCTAGGAAAAGACTACAACAGGGTTGATATGGTACTAAAAAGTGCCACGTCAACCCTGTTATTTTGTATTTATTTATCAGGAGGAAAACATGGATACGAATCGTCACAGCTTTTTATTTCGTTTGACTTCCCAGTTCATTAAATATTTTGCATTGGGATTATTTGGTCTAGCGATCGCTTACGTTTTGTCAGCTATTTTCGGAAGCTCACATATTGCGATGAGTCTACTACCCTTTGTTTTCTATTGGGTTATTTTCCGGTGCGGACTTATTCTTCTTTGCTTAATCTTGACGACAGTAATTTTGGAATCTGTTCGTTAAAATATCACAAAGAATATTCGACTTTCACATCTTAAATCACTCTCAACGAATATCCTCATCTACTCAACATGAACAATATTGCTGCTAGTGTGAAAGGGTGAAAGTCTGAATTCCTTTGCAAAGCTTTTTATAGCTGTGAAAAATTTCGTTTAAGGTTGTTTTCTGGCTACTTTTAGTTTATGTTCTACTAACTAATTTTTGTAGCAAGGGTGGGAGTGGATGATTCTCAAACTGGTATATGAGGCTGCGCTTGATTTATGTAGAGGTAATACCCTGCGGTAATCTGCTTTGCATCTACATGAATTTACCCTACAGCGGAGTTTTTGCTAAGTCCTCTATGCACATATTCAAAAAGAAATAGCATGAGAAATAAAATCGTTTAAAAGTTTAGAAAACTGTACTTTTAATTTCGGTTTTTTCACATTTAAATTGAATTATTATAGAACTCCTATTTGATTTTTGAAAAAACTAAATACACATCTATTCCCTTCTTTCTGTACCCTGTTCCCTCCCTACACAAGTAAGTTAATAAATCCAATCTAATTCCTATATATTCCTCTTTCGTAAAAAAATGGGTAAAATCTTAATTCTTCTTTGGCCATAAGAAATAACGTCGAATTCTGTATTGGAAATATAAACAAATATTCGACTGTTAATGAACATAACTCTACAGAAGTAATACTTTTGAAATTATCTATCCAAAGTAGTAAAGTAGATAAATATTTTGTTAAAAAGTTTCTAAGCAAAGTAGTAAAATATTAATTTATTAACGGCAGTTATGATGCAAGCACTCTGGACTGGTCAAAGTTGCGTTATCAGCATACTGCTGCGGTTAGGTCAGTGCTGATGGAAAAATACAGCCCTGCGATCGCTAATCAAATCGGCGTTGCATAATAGAGTGATAAATTGAGGTTATCTACTGTGCAATGTCCATACTGTGGATATACGGAAATCCAGAAGAATGGAAAGCGAAGAGGTAAGCAAAATCACATAAAATCAAAAACCCGGTCATTAAGACCGGGTTTTGAGTGGAAACAATGGGGCTATATTCCCCGAAGGTTAGTTATAGAGGTTCAGTATAATATCGATGCTCTTGATATGTACTACCACCCCATTGGTATCGATTCCGGAAAATTAACTAAGAATTTTTGAGTAGCCTTCCTTCGTCTCCCAAGATACAGCAACTAACTGGTAGCGTCAGCGTGTAGGATAGAGAAATATTAATTTTCCTACTTTTGCTGATGAACAATGGATTTGGTAGCTGGCAAGAATGGCTAACAGTATTCGCCTATCTAGGTTTCACTGTCTTCATTATCTGGCGGGTGTTTACCGCCGAGAAGAATTAAAAAAGCTGCATACCATCTCACCAGGGGCTTTTTGCTCAAAGGGCAAAACAGTCCCGCTCTCTTGAACCTTTACTCGTTCACGACAATTGTAAACCTCGGTGGGTCTTTTTACTCCATCTACGCTAACGGTTGCCCTGTATTCCCAATAATTTTTGGCACTTCGGCTAATACTGAGAATGCAAATCTGGTGGCGTAAACCGTCGTAGACATCGTAATTGCGGCATACAGATGCAAAAGCCGGATTTACCACGGAGAAAGGCAGTATTAATAAGAACATACATATTATGTATTTAATTCTGTTCATAAAAAATTATTTGGAATTATTTGGCAATATTATTAAATTTTTAAACCCTTTTAGTTGAGTCAATTACTTTTCCCAGTTTGATAGACCAGAGATTTTAACTCCCTAGCATACAAAGCATCAGAACCGCAGCAAAAAAAGCTCACATGTTTTATGTACTATTTTCGGCTAAAGTTTACTAAGCTAAATTGAACCATCCCCAAACACCTCCTCTACTTTGAGGATAAACATCTAGTGCGTCTGTTCATGTACCATACCCTAATACCAATTCCTAATATCCTGCGGGAAGCAACACTTTTTACGTCTACGTAATTGAGAAAGTCAGATTACATCTGGCTGAGTTTCCGCCATTTGTATCTGTATGTAGTCTTATTTTGGAGAGTTTAAATAACCTAATGTGCAAAAAAAGTCAGTCGTAAGGACGATAAAATTGCAACCAAAAACAAATTTTGAGCAACCTTGGATTACACGCTGTTTTGCAGCAGTATTGCTTTTCGGTCAGGTGTGGCTACATTTACTCCAAGGAAAAACTTACTATCGCAAGATTCTGCAACATCTGGTGACTGCTGGCCCAGGTTCTATCTCTCCAGTTCTACTTGTCAGCGGTTTTGCCGGTATGATTTTTACTATTCAGACAGCGAGAGAATTAGTCCGATTTGGGGCTGTCAATGCTGTGGGAGGTGCTTTCGCCTTAGCTTTTTGCAGAGAATTGGCTCCAATTTTGACCGCTAGTATTATGGCTGGACAAGTTGGTTCTGCTTTTGCAGCAGAAATAGGTGCAATGCGAGTCACCGAGCAAATTGATGCACTTTATATGCTCAAAACTGATCCTATTGATTATCTAGTACTTCCTAGAGTAATTGCTTGTTGTTTGATGGTGCCTTTGATGACGGTTTTGGCTTTAGTTACGGGCATCATCGGCGGAGTTTTTGCTGCATCACAGTTTTACAAAATTATTCCCGAAACATTTTTAGAATCAGTTAGAAATTTTTTACAACCGTCAGATTTGTTTATTATTTTGCTAAAAGGATTTATTTTCGGAGTGCTGGTTGCTGTCATTGGCTGTAGTTGGGGTTTAACTACTAGAGGGGGAGCAAAGGAAGTAGGAGAATCGGCAACAAAAGCAGTTGTTACTAGTTGGGTGTCAATTTTTATTATGGATTTTTTCCTCTCTCTAATGCTATTTGAACAGCCTGCATTTTGAACTTAAGTATTGAAAAACAAGAGAAGAAAAATATTCCCGACTTGTTTAAGAAGTTGGGAATCTGAGCTAAACAGTAAGTTATGGGTAATGTAATAGTGATTCTGAAGCGTTGGCGCAGCCCAACCCAGGCATTGCTAGCTTTTTCGGTTATATTTGATCACGTTAGCGGAATTTGGGAATATATTAACTTGTAAATTAGCGCACCCAAAGCTAAACCTCCCAATGAAAAAATAGATGCAGTGTAAAAGGCTAGTCCTTCCCTAAGACCCGCTCTTTGAAAATCTATCCTGACTAATATAGTCGCTGAAATGATGAGTAAGGTATCAAGAAATACTCGAAACCAGGCAATCATGATAAAGAATAAGAAAGCTGCTAAGACGGCAACGCCGAAAGACCTGGTATTTGATTGAAGCAAAATACTGTAGTAATATGTCATCTTTGGCCAAGGAGCAGTCAACGTTACTATTAAAAGCAAGATAGCAACTACAGTTGCCACCCACACAAACAGAGGGGCACGTGTTTCAGATATTACCCAGCCCAAAGTACTGTAACTCAGCAGTACTAGCGCCAGCGACACCCAAGGAACTCTTTTCAAAATTGACATGGGTTTATATTTCTAGTACAGGGTCAAGATCCCATAACTAAGTCTAGTAACTCAAGACTTTATTTTGCTTGAGGGCTTGCTCAGTTGATGATGGTTGTTCTCCCTCAAAGATATCCCAGTATAAAAGGAGTTTTTCACGATGTGGCTATCAATGAGACGAGAAACTAGAAGTTATTGGAGATGAAATTATGTAGATTTTGACTATATGGCTTAGACTAGTAAGTTTAACATCATATTTCTTATAGCTTCAATCAATAGGCTGTTATGCTGTTCCCAAGAAAGCCAAACAAGTTTGTCGAGAATTGCGGTACAAAGTAGTTAAATATGTTGTTAAACATTTGTAAACTGTTAGCAGCCGAGTAGCCGCGTGTCACATCTTGTTAAGGAATTATCATGAGACAACTTGTTATTGCTGAACGCGTATGCCTCATTGGTCATATCGTGTCAAAAGCCTTTGGACTGGTAGGGATGCTACTGGTAGTACCTAATGCCGAAATAATTTTCAACTTATCGCAGGTTGGAGAAACTGCCATACAGTTAAGTATGGCTGGTGGCGGTGTTGTTGATATTATCTTGGGGACGGTAGCTGTTTCTATTTATGCCTACCGAACCTTGGGATTAGGAAATTGGCTAGCATTTATGCTGCCTGCTGTGTTTATATCTTTGGGGAGTGAACTTCTGGGAACTAGCACAGGGTTTCCATTTGGTGATTATAGCTACTTAAGTGGCTTGGGTTATAAGATTGGCGGGCTAGTTCCTTTCACTATTCCTTTATCTTGGTTTTATGTTGGGCTGTCGTCTTACTTAATTGCTAGAACTGGCTTGAAAGTAGCTCAAAAACCCAGTTGGGGACGCCATATTGCTGCTATTGCCGTTGGTGCTTTGCTCTTTACTTGCTGGGACTTTGCTCTTGAGCCAGCTATGAGTCAATCTTCTTTGCCTTTCTGGTATTGGGAACAACCAGGAGCTTTCTTTGGGACACCATACCAGAATTATGCAGGTTGGTTTGGTACTAGTACACTGTTCATGAGTGTGGCAGGATTATTGTGGAGAAACGCTTCGATTAAATTAGAGCGATCGCAACTCAATCTGCCTTTAGTCGTTTATTTAACTAACTTTGCCTTCGCCGCCGGACTCAGCTTGGCAGCTGGATTCTCTATACCTGTATTGCTCGGTTTATTGCTAGGTGTAACTCCGGCTGTGGCGCTGTGGTTAAGGAGTTCAACCACACCCGCTCAAGTTACTGTTGAACCAGTAAGCAAAGAAGTATCAGTAGCAAAAGTTGAAGTTGCCTTGAAATAAGACGATAAATTAAGGAGTGGGGAGTGGGGGAGATGAGGGAGATGGGGAAGACAAGGGTAATAGTCAATGCCCCATGCCCCATGCCCTATGCCCTATGCCCTATGCCCCATTTCTAATGACCAATGACCAATGACCAATGACCAATGACCAATGACCAATGACCAATGACAGCGCTTTGATAGTAGAAAGCGCTATCTCCCTTTTATTGCTACTTATCCAGTTACCAGCAACGGCAATTCTATTTTCGCGCCTGTTAAAGGGGCCAAGACGCCATCCTCCAATAGAACCCCAACAGCCGACACCGGAGCTTTTGGGTAAAGTTAGCGTCGTGGTTCCCACACTAAATGAGGCGCTTCGCATTAGCCCTCTGTTGGCTGGTTTAAGTCAGCAAAGCTATGAAGTTCGAGAAATTATGGTTGTAGATAGCAAGTCTAGTGATGGTACTCCCGACTTGGTAAAAGCCTCACAGCAGAAAGATCCGCGCTTTCGCATCATGACAGATGATCCCTTACCCGATGGTTGGGTAGGGCGTCCTTGGGCGTTGCATAACGGTTTTCTATATAGCTCAGAGGCTAGTCAGTGGTTTCTGGGGCTAGATGCTGATATCCAACCACATCCTGGTTTAGTGGCTGGTTTGGTGAAGACGGCTGAAGCACAAGGCTATGACTTGGTTTCCCTTTCACCCCAGTTCATTCTCAAATATCCAGGAGAATGCTGGCTACAACCCGCTTTGTTGATGACTCTGCTTTACCGATTTGACCCAGCGGGGATTAATGCAGAGCAGCCAGAACGGGTTATGGCTAATGGGCAGTGCTTTTTGTGTCGTCGCTCCGTTCTTGCTGCTGTGGGTGGTTATAGCAGTGCGAGAAGTTCTTTTTGTGATGATGTCACGTTAGCACGGAATATTGCTATCCAAGGGTATAAAGTGGGCTTTTTAGATGGCGCAAAGGTGTTAAAAGTACGGATGTATGAAGGGGCGATGGAGACGTGGAAGGAATGGGGGCGCAGTCTCGATCTCAAAGATGCAACTTCTCGTTCTCAGTTGTGGGGAGATTTATGGCTACTCACATCTGTTCAAGGTCTACCCCTTTTAATTGTCCTCACTTACCTGTTGATTTCTTCCCTACTCTCACACTTGCTACAGACGGGATTAATCGCGTCTCTACCCATCCCTACACTTCTCCTGCTGGGACTGAATTTATTCCTGCTGGTGATTCGCTTTGCTATGCTAATAGCGATCGCACCTTCTTATGATCGCACAAACGCTAAAGGCGGCTGGTTATTCTGGCTTTCCCCTTTAGCCGATCCCTTAGCTGTGCTACGAATCTTCTTATCTGCGTTCCGCACCCCCCGCGAGTGGCGAGGACGCAAGTATAGTGGTTAGTGATGAGTGCTGAGTGAGGACTTAGAAATAAAATTCCCCATTCCCCACTCCCCACTCCCCACTCCCCATTCCCTTAATCCTCTTCACCTCCTACTTGATCCCCACGTTCCAATTCCCAAAGAATTTGATTTCCTTCACGACGTACCCGTGACACTATCCAGTTTCGCCAACGCCATTGATCTCCACGACTAGTGACAGCGCTAGCGTGGACATCCATCAAGTCTGCTAACTCAGAACTGGTGATTAAGTAGCCTTTTTCAGAAATTTCATCAGCAATACGCAGAGTTTCGACCAAGCTGCGGAGTTGCGAAACCCTCATTTCTGGCGGTTTTTCATCTGTTGCGGCCGTAGTTGGGCCAGTTGATGGTTCCATAACGGTTATTTCTGGTGCAGAAGTACTGATTTCTTGCGGACTTTGGTTAGTTATTCTAGAGTTTTTTTCATAATCAGCTACTTTTGCTACATTTAGTTCATTTTGGGAAGGTAAAGATTTGTAAATATTTTTGGAAGATAATTGTTGCAGAGAAGGGGTTTTGCCGCTGGCGTATGTGCGAGCGATCACATCACAACGTTCGTTACCTATGTTACCAGAATGTCCTCGGACGTGTTGCCATTTTACCTGTTGGGTATTGAGTTGATCCAAAATTTCTAAAAGGTCTTGGTTTTGGACTGGTTTACCATCTGATTTTTTCCAGCCTTTCATTTTCCAGCCTTTCACCCACTTGGTAACGCAGTTAATTAGGTATTCGCTATCGGTATGCAGGGTAATGGGTTGGGTTTGTTCAGATGTTTGCAAGAATTGGAGGGCTGCGATCGCAGCTTGCATCTCCATTTTATTATTAGTGGTATGAGGGGATGCATCGCCCATTTCGTGGATTGAACCATCGCTGAAGTAGACAACAACACCCCAGCCGCCAGGGCCAGGATTGCCGGTGCAAGCACCATCGGTGTATATGCTTTGAATTGTGGGTTGGGTGGACATGGTTAGGGTATCGAACCGCGAAGGACGCTAAGGCAAGAGTTATTAGCGGCGAATTTTTTTAACAGTATATTTTACTTGATGGCAAAGTTAGACGGGTCTTGATCTCGTCGATGCTTAGTGGGAATGGGGGCTGGCTGTCCATCACCCGCAAGGGCTGCGGTTTTCTCCAGAGATTCCCTCAATCGCTTGGCTGCGTAGATAGACATGTCTCGTGGTACATTAATGCGATCGCGCAAATATCGGAGAGCGACATCAGATCCCGATGGAGGTACACAGTCTTCACCTGTCATCATGTGTGTTAAAGCACAACGTAGCGCTTGATCAAACAATTTATCATCTAAGGGGTTGACTCGGATAATATTGATGCGGTGTTCGATAGTTCGTTTAAGAGCTTCCATACGAGAATTTTCGGGTTCTGGATAAGCAACATCTGGTAGCCCAAACCAGGGGCCGTTATCCACCCGCGCTTTATTGATAAGCATCTGGGGTTCGCCGTTTTCCCAACAACCCCCCATCTGAGGCGGCAAATCATGTACGTGGGTGTGAAAGTCGCTTTGGGTACCGCAGTAGGTAGGTCGGCTTTCCATTGCGGCAAACCATGCGCTCAAGCGAGGGTTTTCCTCTCGTAGGGAGTAGCCCTTGTAGTAGTAAAGGCTCGCATTCATCCGTTCGACATAAGGTGTAAAAATGACATCGACGATGCCGAAGCTATCTAGAAAGTAAGGGCTTGGGGTGCGACCCAGAGCCTCCTCGACCTGAGCCACCACTCCGATAAATTGTTCTCGGTTGCGTTGTTCTTGTTGAGAGGAACCGACTCTAGAACACAGCCAAGTGCACCAGGCTCTAAATAAAAGTCGTTCTAATTGACGTAGAGGAAGCACCATGCGGTCTTCCATCCCTTGGTTCAATGGATCAAATACCTTTTCCAAAGCGATCAAAATGTCATCGCTTTCCTTAATAATCCGTCCATCTAGCTCGATCGCGGGGAGCATTCCTGATGGTACTTTACGTTTGTACCAACTTTCTTTCTCCCCATAGCAAAACATTGTCACTTTTTCGATCCGATAGGGGATTTGTTTTTCCTCTAGCCATAACCAAACTTTTTGACAGTAAGGACACCAAGCGTGGTTATCGCGATACAGCGTTACCCGCACATCAGATTCGGACTGACCAAACAAGCGCAACCTGGCTTTAGCGTTGGTGAGACCATTAACCGTATCTATTTGATAGTCCGTGAGGGTTTCTAGTTCTTCCCAGCTTAAGGGTGCGGTAGTCATAGGGTGAGTTGCGTAGGGCAATACTTAGGACAATTCTGTACTCTACAATATTTTCAATTACAACAAGGCTTAATTTAACCGATAGGTTCGCCCATCACTGAAAATGTTTTCACCATCCATAATTACCTTTATTCCCAATACTTGTCGGTTAAGGGGAAAAGGGGAAGGTGGGGCCCCCTCTGGGGATAAGGGGCGGGGGAAAGGGGAAAGAAAAAACCTTTAACCTTTACCCTTTAACCTTTTCCCTAAACCAAATTCCGAGTTAAAAATCCTTAACCGAGCAGTATTGCCTTTATTCCTTCTTCCCAGTCCCCAATCCCCAGTCCCTTACCTCTACGAGTGATTCAGAAATCAAAGACGCTCGTTCGCGTAGCGTGTCGTAGACAAGACTTGCTACCGCTTCGCTATCGGATTGCTGTAGAACGTTGAAACACTACTGAAAGATTATTTGCTGGCATTTGGTAAATCTGTTTCAAGGTGAGATTTTGTGCGCTAGCTACTGCTACAACATCATCCAAGTTACGTACACCCCACTCTGGGTTTTCGGCACGTAAATATTCGTCAAAAGCTGTATTACTTGCTGCTTCTAGTTTTCCACTTTGTTTGAAGGGGCCATACAAATAGAGGATACCTCCTGTTTTTAAGATACGACCTGCTCCTGCCATTAACCCCAAACAGGCTGACCAAGGTGAAATGTGAATCATATTGATGTTGACGATGGCAACAATTGGCTTCTTAGAGAGCCAATCAAATGAACTATTCTCCACTACCCAAACTGGTTCTCTGACATCAAGATGTTGCGGTGAATAAACGTTATCACATACATTGTGTTCAGTCCATGCAATAATGCTAGCTCTTGATTGTGGATTTGCATCTGTTGGCAGCCACAAACAATCCCTGAGCCTGGAAGCAAAAAAGACTGCGTGTTCACCAGTTCCACTTGCTATCTCTAAAATAGTGCCACTCTCCGGCAACACTTGTAAAAGTACTTCTAGAATTGGTTCGCGGTTACGCTCGGTTGCTGGTGCGTATTGTCGTGCGTCTTGCGGTATCATCTTTAGATTAATTTGTGAATTATCTGATCGAATTAAGCTTCTACTTGAGCCAGGAAAGTGCTATGGGGAACCTGTAGCGATCGCGATCCAGAAAAACTCGGAACAATAAAGTTCATCAGTAGTAACAACAAGGTTAGTGAACTACCCACACTGACCTGACGGTACAGTGTGGGCTTCCTGTCCAGCAGAAAGCGCAGTAGTAGATTTCTTGCGTCCTCTGTTACTCCGACTTACATCTGGGCGACAGGCTTTATCCCCCATTCCAGAGGTCAAAATCCGTAGTCCTTCATCTCGAAGGTTAATACTGGCGTTAATATCCCTATCATGCTTAGTTTTGCAATTCTCACAAGTCCAGAATCTTACATCAAGAGGTAAACGACCAACTTGATTTAGGCAAACATGACAGGTTTTGGAACTAGGGAAAAATCTATCTACTTCTTGGTAAATCTTTCCTTCCATTTCTGCCTTATATTTCAGCATTGTGCAAAACATTCCCCAACCAACCTGATGGATGGATTTAGCTAGGCAGTGGTTTTGCATCATGCCCTTAATATTAAGATTTTCGACCACAATTACTTGGTTTTCGTTAACTATCCTACGAGATAGTTTGTGCAGAAAATCTTTTGATGATGCCTCTTACTCATTACTCCGAACGATAGGCAACGCGGAGACTTTGGACTAAAATCACCAGAGATGCGATCGCCATCAACCCGCCCCAAAACCAGTAAGGTAAAAGCAAATACCTCTGCATTTGCGCTGTATCAGAGAGTCCAAGGGAACCAGCAGAACTACTAAATAGATAATTAAGTTGATGGAAGGTACTCACACAAGCTTGTACACCCAAAAATTGAATAGCAAATCCTTGTGCCCAACGAGGTGCTTTCAGGGCGATACCCAAGATTATTAAACCCAACAAAGGAATTGCTACCAATCCAAACCAGGAACGTACCCAAATTAAGGTGGAAAATAGCAAAAAACCGCCTAAAATTTTCAAACTCAAAGAAGCTGCTCTAAAACTGCGGGAAGCCAGAATCAAAGCTGCACCGGCAAGAGGCGGCCCCATTGGCCCTGCGGCTGCAATCAATGCCAGACCAATTGGCCCCAATGACGATCGGATGCTATAAGTTGCAACACCGGAACCATTGCTAAAAATCTCTAATTGCCGGAACTGTCCCCCTAATAGGAGTGCCATTAAGCCGTGACCCATTTCATGAAACCAAGTTGCCAGAATTGTAAACGGGTATAAGATATAATCTCCTCCTGGTACTTGCCACAGTAAAGCAGTTGCGATCGCTGCTGCAATTAGCCAGGTTAGCCCCATACGTTCAACAACTGGCGGGGCTTCTTTGGTGAGCAAGGTTTCAAAATTTTTACTTGGTTCCCTCATAGGTCACTCAATTTTGGATTTTGGATTTTGGATTTTAGATTTTCTGAAAAATTCACAATCTAAAATTGGCAGTGTATTTTCATCCATCCTAGTGTAATTATTAAGGTAATGGAGTTGCTGGGCAATGCAACAATTCGCACCTCGAAGCGACGGCTGTGAACTATGGCGCTATCAAAAACAACATAGTTATCCGTCGCTTGTCCGATGCGGTTTATTTGTTGATCCTCCCAAAGGGATGCCGGAGGGTGGGCAGAAAATGCTTAGACTGATGTCACAATTGATCAAGAATCAGTTAAGCAAGTTGAAAGAGGAATGTCATTAAGTCTCCTTTACCCAAACTGATGCGATCGCCTGGTCGCAAGCGATGACGGTTTCCTGGTAAAAGTGGCAAATTATTAATGTAAGTACCATTAGAACTTCCCACATCCTCTACATAATGAGCATCTCCCTCAACGCGAATATCTGCATGAATCCGCGAGACAATTTCTGAATTGGGAAATCCTGAAACATCTATATCTGGGGGAATCCGGTCATTGGACTTGCCAATATGAATTACAGAGAGATTTTGCGGCAATTCAATTAGCAAATCGCTTTGAACGTGGATTAACTTCGCTGTAACCTGCTGCAATTGCGTTCTGGCAGCAGTTACAGTTGGTGCTGGTGCTGCTGGCGCGGGTACTTCGGCTTCAGGGGCGGGCGCTGGTTCTAAGGGTGGTGGAGTAGGAATACTTTGTATAGAGACTACAGGTTGAGCTGCAACGGTTTGTGCCAGTTCTGGAGGGCTACTGTTTGAAACAGATACCTGTGGCGCTGGTTCTGGGGGAACTGCCACCTCTGTTGGTGGTAAAGATGAGCTAGGAGGATGGGAGTTAGTAGAACCGCTTATTCCCAAGGAATCTGGTTGCAAAAGTTCTAACAGTGGATCTGGTGGAACTAACGCTGGCACTTCCACAGGAACATCGGGAGTAACTGTTGTAGCTACTGTTGCGGGATGAACGTGTGGAACTCCTGCTGAATGAAGGTTATAGCCACACTGACCACAGAATGCGGCATCTGCTTGCACAGTTGCCCCACAACTGGGACAGTTAGTAGTTGCGGGTAACGGTGTATAGCAAGCTTCACACTGGACAGCGCCATCAGGGTTGGGATGATTGCAATTAGGGCAGACGATCATCGATATTTAGCCTTTGTTCAAGATCATCATAGATATAAGTAGTAATCTGTCAAGTTTAAATTGATGGGTAAGCAAGTTCGTAGTAAGGACTTTAGTCCTTATTTTCTAAGCACAAAGTGTGCTTACTACAAACCCTCAAAATTAGCTTGACAAAGTAGTAGGACTGGCAAGCAGAAGGCGGCCCTAGTTTTAGATTCTAGCAATTACTGCTGATAGAACGATGAATTGGATACGGGAAGCAGGGAAGCAAAGGAGTAGGGGAGTAGGGGAGTAGGGGAGTAGGGGAGCAGGGGAGAAGGGGAGCAGGGGAGCAGGGGGGAAGTTGCAGTAAGTTTTTCCCCTCTGCCCCTCTGCCCCTCTGCCTCTTTCCCATGCCCCATGCCCCATGCCCCATGCCCAATTCCCCATTATTCAATGTTGGAGTTCCAAACCTGCTGCCGCATCTAGCAGCCACCAAAGTTCACCTTGGGGCTGAATTAAGCGGGATGGGTAAGTGAAGTCATCGGCTACAGGTGCAAAGACTTGCGCTAAAGCTGGTCGTTTATTAGCACCAGCAACCAGAAAAATCACGCTACGAGCAGAGTTGATGAAGGGGTATGTGAAACTTATTCTGGGGTTTCCGTCTTTGTTACCCACAGTCACGAGGCGATCGCGTACTTTAAGAGCCTCTGTATGGGGAAACAAAGATGCGGTATGTGCATCATCACCCATTCCTAGTAATACTACATCCAACGCGGGGAACTCAACCCCAGAAGAATTGAAAAATTCTTTGAGATGTTTTTCATACTTACCAGCAGCCAGTTCTGGATTGGCTTCTAAAGTTGGTACGGGGTGAATGTTAGCCACTGGGATATCAACACGATCTAGCCACGCACGACGCGTCATTAGCTCATTGCTATCGGGATGATCTGGTGGTACATAACGCTCATCCCCCCAGAATATATGAATTTTATCCCAAGGTAGTTTTTGAGTAGCGATCGCTTCGTATAACGGTTTAGGTGTACTGCCGCCAGATAAGGCAATGGTAAACCGCCCACGCTGCTCAATGGCAGTTTCTAATTTGGACAGAATTAATTTTAGCGCTCGTGCAACCAGCGCTGGCTGATCCGGTAGAACTTCAACGGTTTTGTTCATGGCTTCATCATCATATTGCTGGCTTCTGGCAATACAATACCGAACTTATTACAATCCTCCTTTTTAACTTTTGAAACATTTAACATCACAGATTAGGTAGGCTGGAAAAATCTAGACACTCCTTATCACCTTCAATGACAAGTTGTCAGTAGTCAGTCGCACTAACTACTAACTATTTTCATGATTATTTTTATCGAGGAAGGCAGGAGGCAGATAGCGCAGCGTTAGCGAGTCCGTGAGCGTCGGGCAGGAGGCAGGAGGAAAACTGCTCTCTGTCTCCTGTCCGTGACCGGTCTAAAACCCCGCCGTCTACACGGTGCTTACAATTTGGTTGGGGTTTTGAATCCCTTTTCCAAATTTTGCCTCCTGCCTCCTGCCTCCTGCCCCCTGCCTCTTTCAATTACATCCAGTTACTTGATACTTTGTTGATTAACACGATCAAGGATGCATTTATTAATTCTTATTAAAAATTAATAAAACTAATTAATCACAAACAATGCTTCCGAGTTAGCGATCGCTTCACGTTGGGCAATTAACAATTCCTGAATTCCTTTTTGGGCGACATCTAGCAATTGATCCAACTGAGTGCGGCTAAAGCTTCCTTCTTCGGCTGTTCCTTGGACTTCAATTATTCCCAAATGTTGATTCATCACCACATTAAAATCTACGGTTGCAGCCACATCTTCGATATAATTCATATCCAAAAATGGCTCTCCCTCCAGTAATCCTACGGAAACTGCTGCTACCTGTCCACATAAAGGCGATCGCTCCAACACGCCCTCTTGCAATAATTTAGAAACTGCATGAGCCAATGCCACAAATGAGCCTGTAATGGCTGTTGTCCGGGTTCCAGCGTCGGCTTGCAACACATCGGCATCCACAGTCAACGTGTGTTCTCCCAGTGCATCAAAATCCACTGCTGCACGTAAGCTGCGTCCAATTAGACGTTGAATTTCTTGTGTCCGTCCAGATAACTTCAATAGTTCCCTTTCTTGGCGTTTTTGGGTAGCAGATGGTAGCATTCGGTACTCAGCAGTTAACCAGCCTTTACCAGTTCCTTCGAGAAACTTCGGAACTCCCTTATTAACGCTAACGGTACAAAGTACCTGAGTATCACCACATCTTGCGAGGACAGAACCGGGGGCAAAGCGGGTGAAATTAGGGTAAAAGCTGATCGGACGTAGTTCGTAGGGAAGACGGCCATCAGGACGCTGCCAAGCCATTGGATTTGCCTCAAGTTTTACAATACTGCCTTAAGATTACCTTAGTGTTGTAAGTGGGCATTGGGCATTGGGCATGGGGCATTGGGCATTGGGAAGAATTTTTCCTAACTCCTAACTCCTAACTCTCAACTCCCCCACTCAGCACTCTTCAAGGAATTGAAAGTAGAGTCAAAATATTTTGCTGCACCATCTCTGGTGATTGGTCGCCGTTGATGGTCAACAAGCAGCGACGACGATCATAATATTCTAGGATGGGAATGGTGCGATCGTAGAATAATTCTACACGGCGCTGCACGATTTCTGGTTGGTCATCTGGTAGCGATCGCCCCAAAGATCGACTAACCATTACTGCTTCTGGAACTTGGAGATAAATTGCCCAATCTAGCTTTTGCCCTAAATCATCTAATAAAAAATCTAATTCTTCAGCTTGGAAGGCAGTACGGGGATAGCCTTCTAACACCCAATCGCATTGAATATCTGGTTGTCTGAGGCGAATTCGGATCAATTCAATGATCATTTCGTCTGGAACTAACTCCCCTTTTTGCATATAGGGTCGTGCGTGATATCCTAGTTCACTCAGGCTAGCGTAAACCGAAAGAGAAGTTCGGGGATCGGCTTCCAACCATCGAAATTCTGGCAGGGGTTGATCGCCAGATATTGCTTCCCGTAAAATCTCACCTGTAGAAATCAGAGGAATCTCAAAGTATCTGCAAAGCCTTTGTGCTTGAGTGCTTTTCCCCGATCCTGAACCTCCCAGAATCACCAATCTCACAACAATTTACTCCTCATCCTGTCAAATTCACTACTTGCTAAGTCTGTTTTGCCCAAACAACCAGGAAATCTAACATTTAGCGCTTTTCAGACTTATGCCTAGCTTTTTGAAATAATTGGAACTGTAACTCTTATGTTTTCATTTTTACAAGTACTTTCAGAGGAAAGACAAAAATTTACATCAAAACAACTCTTGACTTCAACACAAACGTAGTGATTGACTAAGAATGCAATTTGCCAAATCCACCATGCCTCTGAAAAACAAATTGATTATACAGATAGATTTGCAATAATTCGCGTCAGCAATAACTCTTAACATATTGTATTTTTTTAAACTTAACCTTATGGTTGCCCAACTAGAAACTCAAAGTATCAATTCAACCTTGACCCTACCATATCCAGTTGAAGGGCTAGTGCAAGTTTTTACTAGCTCCCATCGCAATTTTTTTACGAGCGTCATGGCTCAATCACTGAGAATAGCTGGACAAGGAACGCCAGTGTTAATAGTGCAATTCCTTAAAGGAGGTATTCGCCAAGGACAGGAAAGACCCATACAATTAGGACAAAATTTAGATTGGATTCGGTGTGATTTGCCTCGTTGTATCGATACACCACATCTTGATGATACGGAAAACAAAGCCTTACAAAAGCTGTGGCAGTATACACAACAAGTAGTGTGTGAGAGTAAGTATTCTCTCGTAGTGTTAGATGAGTTAAGTTTAGCGATTAACTTTGGTTTAATTCCTGAAACGGAGGTTTTAACGTTTCTGGCAAAACGCCCTCCCCACGTCGATATCATTCTCACAGGGCCAGAGATGCCAAAATCTCTCTTAGATGTGGCAGATCAAATTACAGAGATTCGTCGCAGTTATCGACCTTGAAACATAAATACTCAGTTCGTGCTAACATATCAAGTCTGTTTAAATTAATGTTAGTAGCGAACTTGTGATTAAGAACGATATCTGGATTACTAAAATGGCTCAACAGGGTTTGATTTCACCCTTTGAGCCAAGCCTAATCCGAAAAGTGCAAAAAGATGAGTCTGTAGCAGTTCAACCCGTAATTAGCTACGGTTTGTCTTCTTATGGCTACGATATACGCCTTTCCTCAGCTGAGTTCCGCATATTTCGCCACATTCCCGGAACTGTAGTTGATCCCAAAAACTTTAATCCCCATAATCTAGAGCCAACAGCACTGCACACAGATGCAAATGGCAGTTACTTTATTTTACCTGCTCATTCCTATGGACTTGGGGTTGCTCTAGAAAAACTGGAGGTTCCTGAGAATATTACTGTAATTTGTATTGGAAAATCTACGTATGCACGTTGTGGGATAATAGCAAACCTAACACCTGCTGAGGCTGCATGGCGGGGTCATTTAACTTTAGAATTTTCCAATTCTTCCAGCGCTGATTGTCGTATCTACGCCAATGAAGGCGTGGTGCAATTGCTATTTTTAGAAGGGGAACCCTGCGCTATTAGTTATGAAGCTCGTCAGGGTAAATATCAGGATCAGCAAGAAATTGTGACTTTGGCTCGTATTTAGACTGAATGATATCTAAAAAACTTTACACAAAAATAGAACTTAAATCTCTTTTGGCAAGTCTGAGTTGCTTTGCAACTTGGACATAATCCAATACGAGAACCTAGAAAAGATTGACATCCTCACCGACTTAAAGACGCGGTGATTCTGGAGTAATGAGTAATAAGTAATAAGTAATGAGTAATGAGTAATGAGTAAATACCCATTTTTTATCCACTCATTACTCCTTACTCCTTACTCATTACTTTAAAGCATTGCGTGAAGCACGGGGCTTTAGACCCAATTCTTTGGTAAACTAGCTTCGGGCTTTCTTCATCGCATTTCTAGCCAAATCTGTAAATCGGACAAACTAGTAAAATCTAACAGTGCTTCACTTAAATCTTCTAGAACAAGCAAAGGTAAACCAGAAATTGAGGAGCGTATTTCTTGAGAAAGTTCCCCAAATCGCTTAGTCAATTGCCGGAGAATAAGATTAGCTGTTGCTTCCTCCCGTCCTTCCTCCCGTCCTTCCTCTCGTCCTTCTTCCTTGATTTCTCGGTAAACTCGCGTTTCCTTAAGTGTGATTCCTAACATAGACTCTACCTCCGCTTGAGTTAATTGTTCAAATCGGTACACCATGATCGTCGTTATTAATTCAATTATGGCGCGACTCGATGGTGATACCACTTCTTGAGTAGTTCTTGTTAATAAATACCTTGCTTCTTCTGGTGCTTGTTCTTCATCCACTGTAGTTAATACCATCAGCGCCACCCATATAGGTAACTGACGAATATCCCCTAATTCATCTAAATACACCCGATGTATTTGTTCGCCGTTCAGCAATGAGCGGTGAGGATGAATATTGCTTTGCTCAATACTGCGTGACGGGTAAATTATCACTGCTTGCCAGTCGCTAAATCTGGCATAGTTGCGGTAGAAATATAACGAAGATTCAGCCCATACTCTTTCATAAAGTTGTTCATCTTTCTGGAACTGCACCTCACAAAAATATACAACTCCAGCACCATCGGTTTCCGGTGGTAGAAATACTCCATCAATTTCAAATTTCGGCTCTTTGACGGCGACTGAATCAAAACGATAACTATCTGCATTATTTGGAGGATTGCTCAATAGCTCAAACAGCAAGGTTGGAGACTGTTGAAACAGTTTGTAAAATATTGAGTCTCGACGCATGAAAGCATTTTACAAATTTTTTATAAGAAGAATTCAGAACTCAAAAGTCAGAATTGAGAATTCAGTATGAATTGCCCCAAAATATGATTATGGTGCTAATCTCGCTTTACCTAGACGCTGCTTTTCATACCATTGTGCGATCGCAGGTGCCCAATCTTCAAAATGAGGCCACATCATTTCACACAACTTTTGAATTTCCAGTTGAGCATCTTTCTTATTTCTCAGATCACAAAAATGCAAGAAAGACCTTAAATTAAAACTAACTACAAAATGCTGGCGATAATCAAAAGGCACTTTACCTCTTGCGTGTTCTTCAGACATTCCAGCCTCAAAATCAGCTTTATATCGTTTAGCTGCTTCTAGACACCACTCTAAGTCTGCTGCTCGTTGCTCTGGCGAATAATAGTATTTTTTGCCTTGTCTATCAGTGTAATAACCAACGGGACGTAGGTAAAAAACATCTTCTATGTCTTTCTTGCCTTCTACTACATCAATAAATTGGTTGCCTGTGTATCTAAAAGATTGGACATCGAATGATACGCCTACACGATGAGTACGAGCCTGCTGCATCACATTGTGGGGAAAGTAACCACAGTTGAAAACAATCTGAGGATGTTCTAGAGGCCCATAGTGTCCCCTCTCACCTGCTAAAAGTCGCTTAACAATAACTTCGCCACTTTGTGACTCCGAGGGCCAGGAGTCGCGCTCATCAAACACGAACCCATCAGTATAGTCCTGGTGCATCGCGGCATAAATCACCTGCTGCGGGTTTGGTGTTTTGGCAATAACCTCTACTCGAAATCGATGCATTAGCTTATCGGGAACAGATTTGTGAATGAAAGTGCTTACGCAGAAGGAGCGGAACCTGTTTGTTAGACATGGCTTTGAACTCGATCCACTATCATATCTCTGGCTTGGATTTCTACTTGAGCAGATTCAGATACTTTACAAATATTAATAAGTTTGTTACAGTTGTTTACATAAGAGAAAACCAAAGGAAAATAAAATGCGTACAAACACTGCTATAATTGACGACCAGGGCAAACTGAACAACTTTGCGATCGAGCCAAAAGTTTATGTAGACGAACAAGGCGATCGCACTGGCTTCACTCCTTATGCAGAAATGCTCAACGGTCGTTTAGCAATGATTGGTTTTGTTTCTCTAATAGCATTAGAAGTATTTACCGGACACGGTATCATCGGTGTTTTGGCAAGCCTGTAAAAACTAATTTTTATAATTTAATTCTCAACAAATGTAAGAGACGGTAAATTTACCGTCTCTTAATTTTATGTAAAACTTAGTGGTAGAGTGAAAATATACTGATAGCCAAAGCAGTTATCAGCGTAAAAATATTGGGTGAAATATGGCTTTAACTGCTTCAACGATGTTGCCATTAGGCACGAAAGCGCCAGATTTTAATCTACCGGAAGTAGTATCTGGAAAGGCAACTTCACTTTCTACCTTTGCAGATAAAAAAGCACTGTTGGTAATGTTTATTTGTCGGCATTGCCCATTTGTAAAGCACATTCAAAAAGAATTAGTGCAGTTAGGAAAAGATTATTTTACAGGTGATTTAGCGATCGTTGCCATTAGTGCTAACGATGCACACAATTATCCAGATGATGCGCCAGAGTCGTTGCAAGCATTTTCCACAGAACAAGGGTTTAATTTTACCTTATGCTACGACGAGAGCCAGGAAACTGCAAAAGCTTACACAGCAGCTTGCACACCAGATTTTTTTGTATTTGATAGCGATCGCCAACTAGTTTATCGGGGACAATTGGATGATAGCCGTCCCAGTAATGATAAACCCGTAACTGGCGCAGATTTACGCGCAGCCATTGAAGCAGTGCTGGCAGATAAACCTGTTACAAACGAGCAAAAGCCGAGTGTTGGTTGCAATATTAAATGGAAACCTGGAAACCAACCCAGTTATTTTGGTTAAAAGGGATTGGGTATTGAGATTAGGGGAGAGGTGACAGGTGACAGGTGACAGAAAATAATCTATAGCCTGTAACCTGTAACCTTTACCCTGTTCTCTTCTTCACTCCCCACTCCCATCAATGTTTAATTTCCAAATTAAGTATGTAGCATCCTAATTGGACTTTTTCTGCCCACAATTCATATTCCAGACGCAAATGTTCTGGTAAGGGATGTCCATTGAGAGTTAGGCTACTAGTAAAATTTCGCAAACGAATAGGATCGTTAGGTTGCAATGACTCAGTTGGCAACCAATAGCGACTAATGCCATAAACGCCTTGTTCCCAAAAGTGACGGTAACTCACTTGGCCGTTACCTTGCATAGTCATGATGACGCGATAAGGGGAAATCTCCAGCCACAAAATTCTGGGACTGTTAGGGGCGTAAGCTTTGCTCTTAGTTTGGGGAAGTCTGTCCTGTGGACTTACTACACTCTCTACTTCGCAGCTAATTAGGGGCGGTGCGGTCAGTAACAAATGGAATCTATCAGTATCTTTTTGATACAATGTTGCGGCAGCTTCGACAACAGACCAGATTGGTAGGTCAGTGGAAATCAGTGATAAGCACACGGGCTTGCGGTGATGGGTCAGCATGGGAGCGATAAGGGCTAAAAGCTATTGAACAAAATGAAATGAACACTCTAGCTGTCTAATAGGTCAAGGGTAAGAAACTAAATACTAAAGCAGCCTTAATATTGATGAATCCGCTGATTTGTTAATAAGCTACACAAATCTGGATAGAAATAGGATGAATATCAGCTTAGACAGCAAAAACAGTACTTTCTCTAAAGAGAGCTAATTCGTAAGTAAAGCTTGTAAATATTCTAAGCCTATAGCCTCAAAACAGTGGGGTCGTTTTAAATGCTAAGAAACCTTTTTGAGGGGGACTTACCGTGGATTAGAGCAAGTTTCATACAGTCAAAAGCAATAAGATACCAGCAAGGAAGTCACCAGCAGCGACAAACTAAGTCTCTGATGAATTTCAGGTGTATTCAAAAGCCAGTCTATCCTAATGTCGGCTTCTGTTATATCCGTAGAAACTCACGAAAACCTTTCTTATCAAAACAGTGCTGTACATGGATAGCGGAGCGTTGAGCTAGTACTGAGTAACAAGTGCTGAGTGAAAAAGCATCAAATTTGTCTCTTCCTTGTGCGTCTCGTAGAGAAGAAAAAGCAAAGATTTCCATTTAAGCTAAAAGCCTCTTCAAATCTCGTTTTTAGCCTCTGGCTGGAAATGCTGCGAGCCGCCAGGAAGGTAAGCGACAGCCCCAACGACGGGATTCCCAGTCGGAGACTGGAAATAAGGCAATCTAAAAGCTAGTTATAGACTTGCTTTGACGTTAAGTTGACACCAATGTGTTGGGTTACGCTCCGCTCCACCCAACCTACGTCTTAACTTTGTCAAGCTTTTAATACCCCATCAAGTCGATTTCAATAAGCAAAATGCCTGATTGCTTTCTCATTTCAGTGGATTTAGCAAGCAAAAAGGCATATTGCTTTCTCAAAATGCTTAATTGCTTTCTCATTTCGGTATATCGCGCATTCATTTCGGTACATTCAGCAAACAAAAAGGCATATTGCTTTCTCAAAATGCTTGATTGCTTTCTCATTTCGGTAAATTTAGCAAGCAAAAAGACATATTGCTTTCTCAAAAGCTTGATTGCTTTCTCATTTCGGTATATCGCGCATTCATCACAACGATCGCTATGTAACAAAAACCATTGTAGAATTGCCGGAGTTTTCTCAAGCTGATCGATACGGAAGTTTTTTAAAGTAAAGAATATTAACCGTACTAGATTAAAAGCTTCATATCATGGCTCGGAGAAAAAGAACCTCTCAGGTGTTAGAAAAAGCAGCACGTCGTGCTGCTAGCATGAACTCAATTGATCCGAATTTAAGTGTAGGCAATGGACTCACCTTACCGGTCTTCTCAACTCTAATTGAGACGATGCGAACTAAAGAAAATTTATACAACACTGCTCTTTCCAACTTGGATAAGTTGTATCATGAAATGCTCCAAACAGAGCGCGAGTTGGCAGATATGGCAGAACACATGCTCTTAGGAGTTGCTACTCAATATGGTAAAAGTAGTGTGGAGTACGGTATGGCGGGGGGTGTTCCTAAAAACCAGCGCCGAAAGGGACTGCGAGGCGAGTCACCAGTTTCTAGTTTACAGGAACCGTCATTCATTGCCAGTGTGAATGGTAACGGCAGCAAAAATGGCAACCAGAATGGAAACAAAGCAGCAACGACAAGTTAGCTTGCATTAAAAAGCTCACGAATTCATCCGTGGGCTTTAATAATTAGCTTGAGCATTTTTCTTTCGAGAATCGCTATAGATTAAGGCTTCATAAAAATAATTCTGATTTATTTTTATTCACTAACGATGCCATTGCACTTGTAAACAGGTCATGAGTCAATACTTGTTGGTTAAGGGGAAAAGGGGAAGGGGAAAGGGGAAAGAAAAAACCTTTAACCTTTACCCTTTAACCTTTTCCCCAAACCCAATGCCAAGTTAAAAATGCTTAACCGAGCAGTATTGGGTCATGAGTGTTACAGGTTGGTACTTATTTGGGAATTATAACAAAGGGATTATAAGCGTCATATCCCATCCAAGATAGGTGCATAAGCATGAAAAATATACCGGATATATTGCTACGCTTATTTTTTGGTGCTGCTTTGGCTGGAATTGGTATAAGTATTTTTCGGTATGGCTCAGGGGGTTTAATTATTAGCTGCAAAGCTACTCAGTCGAAAACAGCATCTTGCACAATAACTGAACGTTTAGCATTTAGTCAACAAATAATTGAAGAGAAAACTATTGATAATATTACACAGGGAAAGGTTGCGATAATTAATGCTACACGATTTACAGAGGATTCTACTGAAGATATACAGTTTTTTCGGGTGTTAGGAGTAACAAGAAAGGGTATTAGTTACCAAATTGGTCAAGATGGAAAAGATCCCACGGAAGCGCAAGCGATCGCAGGACAGATTAATTTTTTAATCCAGAATCCCAATGCTTCACCAATTCAATTAAATTATTCTTCCAATATGATTAATTGGTTGGGTTGGGGAGCAATTGGTTTGGGAATAACTGTGTCTCTTTTTATGCGTACTGAAAAATAATTAGATTTCGGGTTAAATAAGCAGTGATTCCGAAATTTACCCTAAGAACTGTATATTCAAAAGATGAAATTAATTAAACCAATTTTTTATTAAATCCGATTTTTGCCTGCTAGCAAATTAGCGATCGCAGTACTAATCGGCTGACCTGTAAACTGTTGGTAGTAAGTAAACCCAGGTGAAGGATTAACCTCGAAGCAATACCAATCACCTCCAGGTGTGCGGCGCAAATCGATGCCGCAAAGAGGTAGATTTATTGCTTTTGCCAAGACTCTACACTGCTGTTCTACTTCTTTAGGAAGATGACAAGCACGGATTTCTGTGGATTCATCATTCTCTGCGGCATAGCGGTAATCATCAGCTTGAGAAATTACCTCGCTGGCAAAAATCTCCGTCCCGACAACATGAACGCGATAATCTCTACCGGGTATATATTGCTGAAACTGAGTCGGACACCAAGATACATTATCAAGGCGTTCTAGATGCTCAACTCCCACACGCGAGACTTTGCTACGAATACCACTGATTGATTTATAAATAATATCGCCGTGGAGTTTCCAAAAAGATCGCACAGCTTCGGGGTCTGTGGTGACAAGGGTTTCGGGAACTTTAAAGCCGAGTGAGCGAATTTGCTCTAACTGATAAGGTTTAGAGCCGTTAGCAGCCATTGCAGACGGACGGTTAACGACAAAGGCGGGTGTAATTTCCGACCAAGACATTAAGGTATCATCAACTGCGATCGCATGTTGCCAAGCTGGACTGTTTACACCCGCTTGGGCAATTTGAGGAAGACGGCGGGAGTCATAGGGGCGTAAGTAAGCAGCAGTAATTTCAGTTAAATCAATTTTTTGATACCAAGTACGAATTTGTCCTTGGACTGGTAAATCTAAAACATCGCCTACAGAAAGTTCAATTTCAGTATCTAAAATATCTCGTTGGTCAATAAATACTGACGGTATGCCTAGACTAGTTAGTTCTGAGTGAACTGCTGCTAAAGGAGATTCTTCGGTAATACCCCACAACAAAATCAGCATTTGGCATTACCTCCACTCAAATACTCAAGGATGGCATCGCCTACATCTGGTGCAGAAATATCAGTCCACAAATCAGCGCCCAAAAACTCTGCTGGAGATTCACGGCTGCTAAAATGAACGGTCAACAAGTCAACTTCAGCAGCATCAGCGATACGTCTGGCGTGTGAAGCTAGGGTTTTTTCAACTTCACCTAAACAGCGATCGCCCACCACCGTCACCTTGACTGAAGATTTTTCGAGAACCTGGGAACATACATTTGCCGACATCGAACTTTGCCGTCGCACTGGACGTACTGGAATACCAAGTTGAGCCGCTGCATAAACCCATTGTTCAGGTCGCCAAGCAGGCCCTAATAAATATGTTGGCGTTGGTCTGTTCAAGACTGGACATTTTAAGCTAGATAACCAAGCAATTAAAAAGGCATTCATTTCCGTAGCGACGTATGCTCGGTCTTCAGGGACAATGTGTAGAAGTTCCTGTTCAAAAATAGAAGGTAGGCGACTTAGAACGCCAGTGATTTGATCGAGAGCGATCGCGCAACCCGTCGGAGACATCGCAACTCCACCTACCACTGCTGAGGAGGATAAGGGGGAATTGATTTCCCCATCAATAGAACTCAAGTAATGTCGCCATCCAACCACTGACAAATCTTCAGGCGTCAGTAGGCTGACACCATGACCATGAGCCGCCCAATTAGCAACCAGCGCCTCAGCGGCTTTGTCATGACGACTGGCGACAATAACCAACACGCTTGCTTAATTCCTTGGTTGATTAACTACTTGTTGACCGACATTTGGGCGTTCTTGGGGCTGGATGAAAGCTTGCCCATTTGCCTGTTCTATTTGATCAAGACGTTGAGCCATCAGACCGATTAGCCGCTGTAGGTCATTTGAACCATCTGCTGAAGTCAGATTTTCAACTTGATTTGTCTCAGGGAGTTTTTCAGCCTGAATTTTCTCGAAGTCTTTATCTTTCTGAACTTTCTCAAATTCTTTAACTTCTATCTTCAGTTCCTTGCTCTGTTTAGACACTGGGGCTGTAAGGGTAAACAGGCTTCCACCAACAGATGTAGGCAAAGAATAAGCTAATTGATCGAAGTCTAAAGCAGAACGAGATACTAATAAGTTCTGAGGCAGGAATGTACCTCTATGTTCAGGCGTCAATAACAGGTTAACTGGAGTTGTTCCTGAAGAAGAGATTAAAGAGATTTCCACATATCCACGAATCTCTAATTTCGCTGCTTTGATGATATCTAGCTTGGTGACATCAGGCAGTAAAGTAACCAAAGCTGTATCGTGGGCAGGAATTTTCAGAGAGTAAGTGAATTTTCTGGGATCGCCTGTAGGAGTTAGGTCTTGAAATTGATTGTCTACACTAACATCCTGAATAACCACTGTATCAGCTAAGATATCGGGCTTGGAATCACCTAGTTTTAGCGGTGTAGTTAGAGCAAATTGCAGCCTTACTTCAATATTTGAACTGCTAGTATTAGCAATTGTCAAAAAGTAACCTTGGACAACAGTACGGGCAACAGCTTCAGTACCAGGAGCCGTAACAGGTGTAATTGGCTTTACTAAAAGTTCCAAGGTTGAGACTAGAGTTGGTCTTGGTCTAATGATTCCAATTCCGTTTGATATGTCTGTCATCTGTTTGTTACAGAGAAACTACATATCAAACTTAACTGCCTAGACTTATTGACGGATAGTACCCCATAGGGTAATCTCGTGGACAAAAAAAAGTGGTTCTGTTGATTACAGAACCACTAAAGCTTTCGCAAACCTGTTATAACTTAACGAACTGACCCTTGAGCAGAAACAGTATCAATCGGTTTCATCAGGTACAGCCGCAATAATTGCCAGCCATTGGAGATGTAAAGTGGCAATTTCTGGAAGATTTGCAGGAATTTGGGAGTGCTGGAGTTTGCGATCGCACCCAACTTCTCATTATTGCTTATACAAATATCCAGCCGCTCATAAAACTCTGGATTCTCTACATCCAGCATCAGTGGGAACACCCGACCTGCGTTTTCGTTAGTCTTCTGAATTACATGGATGTCGTATTCTCGCGCATCCAACCCAAGGGTGGCATAAAAGTCCTTGCGTTGGATGTCATTGAGATACATGGTCGCAAACACCGACAACAGGAAGAACCGACTCCACAGCCGTGCTTTCCAATCATTCAACATTTGCGGTTGGGATTTCATAATGGCATCGAAGAAATCGCCGTGGCGGTTTTCATCTTGACACCAATTTTCAAAGAACCGGAAGATTGGATAAACCCGATCTTCGGGATGTGCTTCTAAATGGCGATAAATAGTGATGTAGCGCCAATAACCGATCTTCTCAGAAAGATAAGTAGCGTAGAAGATGAATTTCGGCTTAAAGAAGGTATAACTGCGGCTCTTAGTCAAAAACCCTAAATCTAGGGACAGATTAAAGTCAGACAAAGCTTTGTTCAAAAAGCCAGCGTGACGTGCTTCATCCCGTGACATCAGGTTAAAGCACTCTGCCAAGACGGGGCTTTTTCCTTTCAAGCGACGACCAAGTTCTTTATACAGCAAAAAGCCGGAAAACTCTGCTGTACAAGAACGTTCTAGAAATTCAACAAACAATTTGCGAGTTTCCCCGTCAATATGATCCCAGGATTGGTCAAACTCGGCATCCCGAACAAAGTGATGGCGGTTGTAGTCGGTGCGGAACTCTTCGAGAATGGCTTGTAACTCGTCTTCATTGACGGAGATATCCATCCGCGCCATTTCATCAAAATCGGTAGTATAAAACCGAGGTGTTAACAGGGTTTCTTTTGCCGGGACTTTAATCCCTGGCCGGATTTCTTCAAAGCCTGGTTTTTTGAGGGAATCTACCATGTCTTGATTGCTCTTTCGTCTTTATTATCTTAAGTAGACCCTTCGGGTTTGGCACTTCCTCATCGGGAAAACACCCTCTGAGCGACTGCTTCACCAGAAAGCCAAGGGTAATGTTCTGTTAAAACGTAACAGCCCACAATAATCCAATTGTATAAAGTTCAGTCTACCAAGGTGCGGGTGAGAAATTTGTAAGCAAAAGATTAAGAGTTGCAACAATCATTCAATGTTTGCGGAACCAAGAATCGCGGATTAGTAGTCAAATAAACTTAGTTCAGTGATAATCACTATTTCGATCAAGGGTAGTATTACGCGCTTTTTGTATCTCAAAGCACAAGTACCTCAGTAATTTTCTTTAGTTGTTACTACAACATGGAAAACCCATCTTAGACAACAAGAGCAAATCCAAAGGGTTGAAAACAAGATGAATCTTGAAAACAATCAGCAGAAAGACCGACTTCTTGTCTCTTACATTTTGTGTGCAGTCGGATTTATCGGGGTGGGAGGATTGCACCGTTTCTACAATGGCAAGATCGGGACTGGTTTGTTGTGGCTGTTGACTGGTGGCGTGTTTGGTATAGGGCAGGTCGTGGATTTGTTATTTATCCCCGGCATGGTTGATGAATACGAACGCAATTTGAGATTAAAAGCAGGTGTATCTCCCTTGGGTGTGCCGTTGAATCAAGCAGTGGTTGCTTCTCAAGTCCACCGCCCAACAGGCAACCAACTTATGATTAAACTAATTGAAGCGGCGGAAAGTAAGGGTGGTTTTTTAACTGTCACTCAAGGGGTGAAGTTCACGGGAGCTAGCTTTGCTGAAGTGGAAGCTACTCTCAATGAAATGTACAAATCAGGTTATGTAAAAATTGATAACGACCCCAATACTGGAGCCGTTACCTACCATTTCCACGAACTTTAATTTGTCATTTGTCCTTTGTCCTTTGTCATTTGTCATTTGTAAAAAATAATCACTAATGACCAATGACTAATGACCAATGACTAATGACCAATGACTAATGACTAATAACTAATTTATACCTAGCCATTTTTGACCATCTAGGCGCTGAACTAAGCCAAATACCAACAAATCGAGGGTAATTTTGCGCTCATCGATTAAGAATGACTCAAGAGTGCTAGGTTTTTTGCCTTCATTACAGGAAAATCCCTTTTTCCCTTGAATATCTTCTTCGGGGAAATACAGATTAAACTGACGCAGACCTATTTCTTTCCAACTGCCGATAATTTGCCAGCATTCTTCACCAGATTCAAAGCCAGTGATTGGCACTTTCTGCTTGGCAAAAGACACCTGTAAATCTTGCACACCTTGTTGAGCGATCGCTTTTTGTAAAGCTGGCAAGTAGTCTTGCTCGATGAACTCTACAAAAGGCTTGTCTTCAACAGATGGAGCTTTTTCCTTTTTGGCGGCTTTAGCTGCGGCGGCTGGTTTTTCTCCTGTTGCTGCGGCGGCTGGTTTTTCGTCTACTGCGGCTGCGGGTTTTTCTCGCTTGGGTGGTACTGCAACTGGTTTAGCAGCATTGGGATTATCTTCAGGGTTTGCGGCTTTAGGATCTGGCGTGTTGGCAGTAGGAAGGTCTGTGGCTTCGGGTGATTTTGTACTAGGAACCTGCTTATCAGTAGTGGTGGGAGCTACTTCTCCCGCTTGATTTTGATTGGTTTGGTCTGCCATTGCTCAGGTCAATCCTTTAATCTTGCTTTGGGAGCGATCGCTCACCTTGATGTATCGGGTATTTTTATTTTGACATACTAGTACCGCTGCGCGGAATTCATAATTTGTAATTCAGATAGCGCAAGGATTTCATTGCTTTACCCTTAATCAACCCCTCCGGAAATTAAAATCTAAAATTTATACGGAGCAATTTGGTAGCTCAAAAAAATATTTTTAATAGGTGTGGGCATGACTAATGACTATAGTGAAATTGATGAACTTGAAATGGCAGCAGCTAATTCTGAGCTTAGGCTGTTTCCTACTGATCATTGCCTGTAACAAGTATTATCCGACTCCAAATCCAGGTGCTCAACCTCTCAAAGTGGCGACAGATCCCACCTTTATCCCCTTTGAAATCCAAAAGGCTGGCAGTCACTTAGAAGGTTTTGATATTGATTTGATGAATGCGATCGCTAAAGTAGCAGGTTTTGCAGTCCAGTTTGAAACTCTGCCTTTTGATGGCATGATCTCGACCTTGCAAGCCAAAAGAGTCGATGCAGCCATTAGTGGGATTACAATTACCGCTGAACGCCTGAAAACAATTGCTTTTTCCAGACCCTATTTTAAAGCTGGACTAGCGATCGCTGTACGCGAAGACAACCAAAGTATTAAAGACTTCAACAGTCTCAAAGGTAAAAAAATTGCTGTACAAATTGGTTCCACAGGGGCAGATTTTGCCAAAACCATCCCCAATGCCAAAATTAGTACGTTTAATTCTGGCCCAGAATTTTTCCAGGACTTACTCAATGGCAATGTTGATGCTGTAGTTAGCGATGCTTTCGCTACTTTATATGCGATTAAAAATGACAAACTCAAAGGCATCAGAGTTGTTGCCGATCTGCTCACTGAAGAATACTACGGAATTGCCACGCCCAAAGATTCCCCTCATCTGGATGCAATTAACAAAGGTATAGGGACTTTGTTATCGAATGGCACTTACAAGCAAATTTATCAAAAATGGTTTAATGCTGAACCTCCAGAATTGCCAGACTCTTGGCAATAGGGCATTGGGCATGATTATGAAAAAGGGTAAAGGGTAAAGGGTAAAGGGGAAGGGTGAAAGGGTTTGTTTCTTTATCCTTGTCCCTTTGTCCTCTCATCTCCCTCATCTCCCTCATTCTCCATTCCCCATTCCCTAATCCCAATTTATAAGCAATTGGCTGCCAATATATGAAATATTTATCTAATATGCGTCACAATTAATACTGCCACCAAAATTCATTGATAAACTACAATCTCTTTTAGGTCTACTGTAGTCAGGGACAGCCAATTGTGGCACCTTGGATCTTAGTGGCTAGAAGCACCTTGGAACGGGAATAAAGGAACTTCCACTATGCTGATTTGCCCTCAGTGTAAATTTGAAAACCCCAATAGCAACAAATTCTGTCAAAACTGTGGTACGTCCCTGACTCACAAGGTCTGTCCTGAATGCAGTACCGATGATGTACCTGTGAATGCACTACGTTGTCATAACTGTGGCACGGAATGTGGAACAGTGTTTTGGGCAATTATTGCTAAAGAAACGAGTGGGGAAGCTTTGAGAGTAGAGGGGGATGAAGGAGATAAGGGAGATGTGGGAGTAGACGGAGATGAGGAAGCAATACCCTCCGCATCTCCTGTATGCCCTAGTTTTCAGATTGCATTAGGCTCCTATTTAGACTCCCAAGAGCGCTATCAATTGTTAGATACGCTACCTGTCCAAACGGAAACTACCTCCATTACTGATGTAGGTGTGAGAGTTCTAGACTGCCAACCGTATCAAATGTCACCCATTGAGGCAATGCTAGCAAGTCAGCAATCAGATTTGCTAACGCCATCAGTAGAAACAAGTGAAATTCCTCACCTTGCTAGACTTTATATTGCCTTACAATCCCAAGGTGAGCGGGGAATACCGCCAATTCACGATGCATGGCAGCAGGAGGATATACAGGTAGTAATAATCGAAGACCGCTCGGATTGGCAGCATTTACTCGATCGCTGGCAAGAAGAAACAACGAGTTCGTTAAAAATTTTACACTGGTGTTATCAAATGGCCCAACTTTGGGCAGTATTGGAACCAGTAAATTGTCATCAAAGCCTTTTAGATTTGTCGAATTTGCGATTGGATGAAGACCAAACGCTGGCTCTACAAAGATTGTATGTAGAATCATCGAATTCTCAGCCTGCCGTCGAGTCGCCAGAAGATGCCCAAGCCCAAACATCTGATATTTCAGAGGAACCGTTAACTATCCAAGCTTTGGGGCGGGTTTGGCAATCGCTATTTAGGCAATCTCAACGCACTCAATTTGGCTCTGTAGTCCAGATGTTGGGGGATTTAGATGTAGGTAAGATTCAGACGATCGCACAATTGCGATCGCGTTTGGAGGAAATCTCTATTGAACTAGAAGCACTAGGAACCCCAACTTTGCCGCCAATACAGGAGAAAAATACTGCTGTGCCCACTATCCCGCAATCAGATGAGCCAGAAGATATCATTAGCAAAACTGATGATATGCCAACTGTTGTGTTGGCGATGCAGTTAAGTAGCTTAGAAGATGCAGGACGCACAGATGTGGGGCGTCAACGTCATCATAACGAAGACTACTTTGGTATTGAAACCAAAATCCATAAACTGGAGTTGCCCAAAAGTCGAGTCCTGGAAGGGCATGGTTTGTATATTCTCTGCGATGGTATGGGTGGACACGCTGGCGGCGAGATAGCCAGTGAGTTAGCAGTCAACACCCTACGGCAATACTTTCAAGAACGCTGGATTACCAACCAACTGCCAGCAGAAGAGAGCATTCGTGAGGCAGTGTATTTAGCTAATGAGGCGATTTTCAAGCTCAATCAACAAGATGCCCGTTCTGGAGTAGGGCGTATGGGTACAACTTTGGTAATGCTCTTAATTCAAGATACTGAAGCAGCAGTTGCTCATGTGGGAGATAGCCGTCTCTATCGTCTGACGCGCAAGCGGGGACTAGAACAAGTCACAGTAGATCATGAAGTTGGGCAACGGGAAATTACTCGCGGAGTGGAAGCAAGCATCGCTTATGCCCGCCCGGATGCGTACCAACTCACTCAAGCCTTGGGGCCTCGTGACGAAAGCTCGATTAATCCTGATGTTGGCTTTTTCGAGATTAATGAAGATACTCTTCTGCTGTTGGTATCGGATGGTCTATCAGATAATGATTTACTAGAAACCCATTGGCAGACTCACTTAGAACCCTTACTTAGTTCTGGCGCTAACTTAGAACGGGGTGTTACAGACTTAATTGATTTGGCAAACCAACACAATGGTCATGACAACATTACTGGTATACTAATTCGGGCAAAAGTACGCCCAAATTTGGAAAGTTAATCATAAATGGGCATTGGGCATGGGGCATGGGGCATGGGGAATAAGAAGAAAGAACAATCACCAATTCCCAATGGGAGCAATGCGAATTAGCTCAAAGCTGTATAAATCGAGGGTTAAAGCCTAATTTACGTATAAGTTTAATGCCCAATGCCCAATGCCCAATGCCCAATACCCCATGCCCAATCTCTAATCCATTTACCTTGTAGGTTGTATTGTGGTTAGTCTGACCCTGTTAGAACCGCAACAGAAAACGCCCCTCCAGCAGTGGTGCTTTGAGAACTCCTCCATAATTCGGATTGGTCGAGCGGCAGATAATCACGTTGTTTTAACTGATAGTTTAGTTTCGCGGCATCATCTAGAACTTAGACAAGTCGATTCTCCCGGCAATGACGGTGGTTGGCGGCTGATTAGTCAAGGTACAAATGGGACTTTCCTCAACGGTATCCTTGTAATTCAGAGTCCGTTACCAGATAATTCCCTTTTGCAACTTGCACAGGGAGGCCCAATACTGCAATTCCAACTTCAGGATGTAACAGTACTGGAAACTGGTTTGCGATCGCAACAACAAATGCAAGGCACAGAAGAAAATGCTGCTGCAACACTCTACTCAGCCCAAGGTATAGCAAATTCATCCTACATTTGCACCCACGAAGGCAACTCCCCAAACAATCTGTTTTGCATCCACTGCGGTCAACCTTTGTTAGTGCAACAGAGGATTCGCCATTATCAGGTGTTGCAAACTCTTGGGCAAGGAGGTATGGGTACTACTTATCTCGCTTGGGATGCGGCTGGTCTGATTGCGGGTATGCCACAACTTCTGGTGTTGAAGCAAATGAATGCTGATATGCTAAGAATTGCCAAAGCTCAAGAATTATTTGAGCGAGAGGCCTACACTCTCAAATCCCTTAACCATCCTGGAATTCCCAAGTATTACGATTTCTTTGTAGAAGGCGGAAAAAAATACTTGGCAATGGAATTAATCCACGGTCAAGATTTAGAGAAACGTGTCTATACTAATGGCCCAGTGACACCAAGCCAAGCGATCGCTTGGATGATCCAAACCTGCGACATCTTAGACTATCTTCATAGCCAAAGCCCTCCACTGATTCACCGCGATATTAAACCCGCCAACTTAATGGTGCGAAGTGCAGTAAATCGCATAGTGGTGCTGGATTTTGGCGCAGTTAAGGAAATTGGCACAGCGCCCGGTACTCGAATTGGTGCAGAAGGTTACTGCGCTCCTGAACAAGAACGAGGACAACCTTTAACTCAATCTGATTTGTATGCAATTGGGCCAACACTGATTTTTCTGCTCACAGGGGAAAACCCTTTCAAGTATTATCGCCAAAGAGGGCGAAACTTCAGGTTTGATGTGGCAAAAGTTCCCACCATTAGTTCCCAATTAAGAGATGTGATTGATCGCGCTACAGAACCATTGCCACGCGATCGCTATCAAACTGCCAAAGAATTAGCTGCGGCTTTAGCTGCCTGCAAAGTTTAGAGAGTGGGGAGTAAGGGAGTGGTGAATATTAAAAATTCCTATTTCCCTATTCCCTATTCCCTACTCCTCATCCCAAGTTTCTACAGCTAGCAATTCACTAACTGGGTCTTGCATACTAAAGCCAAAGTCCAGCAGTTCCTGTTTCCAGTGCTGCCATTCATTACCATATAGCAAAGCGATTTTCCAGATGCTATCGCTTGGCTTAATAATGTTCGATTCTATGAGTGATTGCACGTTGCGCTGCAATTTCACCATTGGGTGAATCACTTTCTGAGTCATAACCTCGATTGAATTCAGATTTTGTTGGTAAATGCTTAATTAAAACTGCTTTCCATTCTGCAATTGTTGCCGGCCCGTAGAGTGGTGTAATTTGGTAAAGCTAGTCTTAACTTTCTAACTATACCATAACAAACTCTACTAAGTTACTGGTAAATTCGGTTTTGTACGGTAATTACCACCACAAAAGTCCAATTCCACCAGTAGTCCTTAAACTTTTTGCAGAAACTAGGCAAAGGTTGAGAGGAAAGGGTTAAGGGATGAAGGGTTAAGGGGTGTTTCTGTTTCCCCTTTTCCCTTTAATCTTTCCCTGTCTTCTTTTTCCTCTTTACCTTTAGCCTTTTTCCACAAGATTACAACACTACCTTTTGTAAGAGATATATTCTGGACACTGAGCAGAATCATTATTCGTCTGTGAAGTTTCACTAAGTAGTGTGACTAAGGACGACTGGGAAAATTCTATTTGTTTTAATCACAAAAAATGTGTGTCCTTGTTGAACAACCTATATGACAAGGGCTGGTTTGAAAGTTTTTGACTTATGGACAAGTTTGCAATTGAGTAGAAATAGCTACTGCTTGTGTTTATTTAAACGTTATTTAGGATATCGCAAACATCTGTCATTAGGTAGAATCATCGCAAATCTTTATATAAGTTTAATGTTTTGCTCAGAGAAGAAGACCTGGAGGGTTAGCTCTGTCTAGATGCGGGAGAGGATTTTGCTTTGAAGTAGGGGAGCGATGCCTAAGGCGGGCGGTAAACTACGCATAGCAAAATGTCGGTGCAGCATGGGTTTAGCATAAAGTCCTCTTGTCTTCAGAGTCAGCATTTGAAGTTTGTGTAAAAAATTTTTAGCGAGGATGTTAGTTTCTGTTGAGCAGGTGGGTATCCTCAAAACGAAGACTTGCTAGCACTAAGTAATGAATTAGTAACTATTAATACATGGTTGACTCATGTAGAGACTTTATCAAACCTAGTTTAGATACATTTACCTTATTTTTAATATGAACTCTGAGCCTGCTGTTGGTGATATATATTTGCAATATATTCAAAAATTACTGCCAGCTATTAACGCTGATATATTATCAAAAATTACTGGAATTTTGTCACAGACTTCTTGGGATACTCCTAATTCTTCAGATGATTGGAATAACCTAGCAGTGGTAGCTTTGAGCGAGGCAGAACTGTGTGTTGATAATCTAGTTCTGCGCTCAGTCTATCTTGAAATGGCTTTTGAAGCATTGAATAGTGGTTTAAATTTAGATGGACATCCACTGTGTACTGCTCATCTTGCTTTAATTTATAGCATGATTGGAGAAAAACAAAAAGCCATAGAAATAGCACTTAATACTTTTATTAATACACTCCAACCTGCTTATACAAGTTACGAAAATAACTTTCATTGTTTAATATATATATCCACTGAAAATCACAACTTTTCCGCTCATGTTCGCGAATGCTTTGAGGGGATTTTCTTAGCTGATAATGGTTATGAAAAAACAATCTTATTATTAATTGAAATAATATGTCGTTCGCAGTTAGTTTTTTACACCGCTGTGAGTCGCCGTTTTTTACATTTAGCTTCTCAAGTTTTACCAAATTCAGTTCATATTGGTCTAAAACTAGGAATATCTAGTTTAATGACTGGAGAACTGGAAGGAATTTTATATTTACATCAAGCTAGAAAATTAGCGCCAAATTATGCCCCTGTTCTTCAAGCACTCTACTTAGCTTACCGAGATTTAAACCAGATAAAAGTCTCCGATTACTGGCAGGAAGTCTCTCAGAAATTTTATAAGCTAAACTGCTCATCTTTAGAGTGGCACTGGACACAATTACCAAGCAATAGTCTATTTACTTACGTGCCTTTTGAAGATGATTTAATAATGGCAGTTGAACCAAGCTTGCGTAGTATTGCCACCAGTGTTTTAATTGCCGAACAAGACTGGTTTGAGAAAGAAATGGAGTTTTGGCGCAATAGCATTAAACCTGGTATGACAGTAATTGATGTGGGTGCTAATGTTGGAGTCTATACTTTCAGTGCTGCTTTAAAAGTTGGATCTCAAGGACGAGTGTTAGCAGTTGAGCCTTTCTCAGGTTGTGTACGTTGTTTGCAAGAAACCTGTAGAATTAATCAATTATCATGGGTAAATGTTTGTGTAGGAGCAGCTAGCGATCGCAATGGCACTGTAAAATTGCTACTAAATTCTGCTAATGAACTGAACCAGGTGATTTCTAGTGATGCAGCAGAAAATATGTCTTCAGAGTCTTTTGAGGAAGCCACCTGTTTTACTTTAGATAGTCTGATTGAGCAAGAAAATATCGAGAGAGTGGATTTTCTCAAGATAGATGCAGAAGGACATGAAATGGCAGTTCTTGCTGGTAGTCAGAAGTTACTCACTCAGTTTGCCCCAGTTATTTTATATGAAAATATTGCAGGTAGCCAAGGCAGTAATATTGAGGTTGCACAGTATTTAATTAATAAGGGATATGAACTATTTCACTATCAACCTTATACACAAAAGCTGATAAAAGTAGATTCCGTGAAAGATTTTCAAGAACAGCTAAATCTCATTGCTTTTCCGTCCCACAAATCAACAGGACTAAAGTCCTGACTACCAACAAAAAGTTCGTAGTAAGGGCTGAAGCCCTTATTAACCTCAACTTTGAGCGCTCAAGCGCTCACTACGAGCTTATTTTCCCTCAATATAGCTTTTCCACATCTCCTCGTAAGCCTTCTCCATATCACGGGTAAACTGCTTACCATTCCACAGGGGTGCTGTTTGTCGAGATGCTTTTAGCTTCCAAACCACCTGCTGGCGTAAAGCTTCATCTTTTCCTAAGCGCACACCCCACTCTACATATTCTTCATCAGTCCAAGCAATACCTTCTGTGATACCCGCATTCATCATCATGGTGTAACTATTACGAGCTGCAAATTGCTGTCCAACTCTAGTTACTAATGGGATACCCATCCAGAGGGTTTCTAGGGTTGTAGTAGCGCCGTTGTAGGGATATGTGTCTAATACAACATCAGCAATTGTTAAATTCGCTCTGTGGATAGCTTCAGAGGGATCTTGAGGCAAAAATCGCAGCCTGGAACACTCCACACCCTCTTCTTCTGCTATTTTGTAGAAAAACTGTTTAATTGCTTCTTCTTGACCGTCACCTTTAATTAAGAAGTAGCTATTTGTGACTTCTTTGATTATTTTCATTTGCCATTTTGTGGTTTCAGGATGACGTTTATATCCTCGTTGAGCGCTGAGGTAGACTATAGCATCGCTAGGAATATCTAACTCATCTCGACGTAGTGTAGGTACATCTACTTCAAAACCATCAACGGCTATATAAGTATTAGGTAATCGCCAAATTTTCTCTGTATAATAATCCTGGGCTGAATTTGGTAATACGTAAGGATCGGCAATAAAGTAATCAATTGCAGGTATACCCGAAGCATCCCAACCCAGCCAAGTAACTTGAATTGGTGCTGGCTTGAGTGCTATCACTTCACTGCTAATATCTAGAGTTATGCTATCTAGGTCTACTAAAATATCTATTTCATCTTTATATATTTGTTCTGCAATTTCAAAGGCATTAATTCCTAATTTTCGAGCCTTGAATGATTTATTTACATACCATTCTTGCAAAAAATCATCTACTAGTTTATAGCTAACTGAATAGTTATAAATTTCAAAATTTTCTCGATTATGATGCTGTATTAGCCAGCGAGCTAGCCAGCCTACAGAATGTCTTCTTAAGGCATAAGATATATATCCAATTTTTAAGGGTTTGGTGGAAATTCCTGAACTTTGATTATTTATAATCCGCTGCGAGTAACGCTGTGTTTCCTCATGAGCTATGGCTTGAATATTATTCTGGAATATTTGCGCTACTTGATTATGAATTTTTCTAAAATCTGCTGGACTGTCTTTAATATGTGGTAATGCAAAGGATGGCGTAAGTAAACGTAGAGTCCTGACTTCATCTACTGCAAGTGGCTGCGCTTTGATAAATTCTTGCAGCACACATTCTAATTCTTGACTGGTTGAGCATATTTCTTGCCAATATCCGCCAGCAGACATTAATCCACGTAGAACTAAATGAAGGGCAAATATTTTATCAGGTAATTTTTTTGATAGAGAATAACACAATTTAGCTTTTTCTATTCCCAATGTATAGTTTTGAGAATCTTGATAAAAAATAGCTAAATGTCGTAAAGTTTCTACTTCTTCTGGGTCTAGGCGCAAGTACAACTCTAAAATCTGCGCTGCTAGTTTAGGCTGCTTGAATGTATGACCAATTTTAATTGCCGCAGGTAAAAGTATGCAGAATCCTTGATGTGGATTTGCAAAGTAAGGTAAACAAGCTTCTACTAAGTCTAGATATGATAGATGTAAAGGTTGAGTGTCAAGAACTTGTTGTAATACTTTATTTAATAGTTCTAAATTTAAATCTCCAATTTCTTTGGAATTTAATAATTGGATAATACCCACATCATTTAACTGTACGCCATCAAAGTTATTTAATTGGATGGACAGTTGAATAATATTTAATAGGTTATTGATATCAAAAGGATTAATTTCTCGGATGTGCTGACGGATTAGCCAGGATATAGAAAATTCTTCGAGATATTCTCGTCGTTCTGCCTCTATTTGTAAAACTTTAATTAATTCTGTTGTGTGAAATTGGATTTTTTCTTCTTCAACTTCTGCTATTGCTAGCATCCAAGTCATTTGTGCTTCTGCTTCTTGCCCTTGTAATAGTAGGTTTAGTCCTAGATGCCAGTAATTGGAGATTACTTCAGGTTCATCAGTGATTGCTTGTTCATATAGATATGCTGCTTGAGCATATTCACCTGCAATTAAATTTTGATAGCCTTCTGCCTGAAATTTTGTGATATTGGTAATCATCAGTAATTAAGTAAGTGGGTATAGGTCAATATAAACAAATTTTAAGGTTTGTGAGAAGTTTGGAAGCATTAAGGATTAAGTTTTCAGGACTGAGGCCACTATCTACAACAAGTAAATACTCCCTATCTCAATTAATAATACCCATTTAATAAACGAATTAAGAAGATGGGTAATATTTTGGAGTTCAGGGAGTATTTAACAATTATCTAAATAAATTAAAGTGGATAAAATTCTCTATCCACTAGTGAATAGTAACTAACTTAACTACACCAATTGATTGATATATTGAGTAGTTACTTTATGAATGCATAAAATCTTTACTTAGATAAAGACACATAATTATCGGGGCATTTTGCTGCGGCGTCATCAGGAAATTCTGCAGCCGCAAACGCCTCTTCTCCTTTGGGTGAATTCGGCACATTCCCAGATTTCCCAGCTTCACATAATAAACCTATGGTGGTTGCTTCACTAGTCTCTGTAACAGTTGACACCGCTACTCCACCAATATAGGCTTTGAGTGGAGCTTCGTCGTTGAGAAGTTGTGCCTGATTAGTCACCATAGTAAGTGCAGGTTGAGTAACATCAGCAGGACCACCACCTTCAATCGCATAGACGTAATTTTCGGTTTGTGTTTTGACTCCAAGAGCTAACTTACCAAACTCTTCATTACCTTCACCTACAAACCTGTTGTTTTCTAAATAGTAGGCTTGCTGTGCTCTATTCATTGAACCAACAATTGTTTTTGCTTCAGACTGTTTAGCTTTATTAGCTTGGTTCAAGAAAGAAGGTAGTGCGATCGCTGACAAAATACCGATAATGATGATTACTACGAGTAGTTCAATAAGTGTGAAACCCTCATTTTCCTTCTTTTTGTTGAGGATGTGTTGGATAAATTTAGCTTTCAATTCGGTTTTCATAAGTGTTTTCCCTGTGATAGGAAGTGGTTGTGTGTTCTAGATGTAACTTACCCACTCCCGTTTTGTTTCATATCACCCCACTAAAAAAAGTTTTGACCAAATATAGCGGTTATAGTTTGGATGTTATTAGTGCTTTGGTGGCAAAGCTGTGCTACCGTGCGAACAACCTGATATTGCATATAATTGAAAAAAACAGATGTAAGTAAGTAGGCATAATTAGACGTAAAATAAAATCTTAGTTCGTAGTGAGCGATTCATCGCTTCTTCAGGATTATCAGGACTAAAGTCCTTACTACAAACTTTAATTTATTTACGCCTAGCTACTTATCAATGAGTAACATCCTCATCTGATTGGCGTTCCAGCATTATGTAACCAAGACTCTCCAAACTCAGTAGCAGATGTTGCACTATATAAAAGGCTTGTTTCTCATCTGTGGGCTTTAAAGTGACAGGATCTATTGGTCTGAATTGCTTCCAGTGCTGCACCAGAGATATCATCGACTGGGGTTGCTCTAACAAAGGTATCAAGCAAAGTGCTATTGAGCTATCTATACCAACAAATTCTTCACTTGGCGATAAATATTGACTAATGGTAAATGATCTAATCTCTGTAATACATGCTAAGAGGTCTTTTCGGAAATTAGGAGTTTTTAACTGGGGATATAAATGCACCTTCGCTACTCGCCAATCAGAGTCAGTCCATTCTGAAACTGGTACGAAAGTCTGTGCTTGGTTGGGATGACCACACCAAAAGTCAATTAGTCGATGAATAGGATGTATAAGTTCAAAAAGCTGTAGCTGTTGTTCTACAGAAATCTCTGGTAAGCTCATCCCCAGAAAAGCAGGTAAATTATCTGGTTCTTTAAACAGATTCATCAAGTCCCACTTTCGCCAGTTAACCATGCTGATAAAATCTAGATCAGCTGCTCTCAAAGCTGTGAACAAATCAGAGATAGTATAACCTTTATCACCATGAAACAAATAATTCATTAAGATTCGCTCTTTCCCGTCTTCTCCTTCATAATTAGAATTCCACGTTGTAGCTTTGAGTTGAACATTATCTTTCAAAGCTTTCATTGTTTCTACTACAATTCCCATTTCTAATTCTTCTGGATTCTCGTCCATCAAACCCATCATTGTGAAGACTTTTTGAGCGCGGAAATAATTAAACCTCTGGATTGAACTATGCAAATTGCTGCGAATAATACCATCAGGCTTTAAAACTGATTTCATTGCTTGTAAGGCAATAGTTAAATCAGGGAAAAGATACAGAAGTTCATCACAATTAATATAGTCAAATTGGTAATCTAGCTCTGGTAATTCCTCAATTGGCAACACATGAAACTCTGCATTGTCAAATCCATGATGTTCTAAACGTTGCCGTGCTAATTTAATCGATTCTTCTGATATATCAATTCCAACAATTTTCGCTCCTGGATTAGCTTCTGCTAAGATTAATGATTTATAGCCAGTGCCGCATCCAGCATCTAAAATTAATTTGCCTTTAGGATCGATAACTTTTTGATTCCTTAAATAGTAAGGCGTTACTAAGTTATGAATGTAGAGTGAGTTAGTGTCATCTTTAGGAGATTTATCAAGAGGAACTCTTGGATAAGGAGAAGCGTCAAATTGTTGACGAATTTTATCTAGTAAATCAGATGCTGGACTAATCATTGAAATTGCTCCTGTTACTAACTTTGTTCTGGTGCATTCCACAGCGATTTTGAGTTTTGACACACACGTGAATACTTTCTATGCTGCTTAAGCAATAGGGCACACCCAACCTTGAGTATTCCCAACTTATGGGCATTTCTATCAGGGCGGCCGCATCATGTCCTAGCAGTTAAGAGGATGTTTGGCAAGCGTTGAGCAGATACTAAGTACCGTAGGCGTTTTATGATCGCTTACCATCTGCCATAGCCAATCGTAAATTGTTATGCTATATTAAGCGTAGTCGTTATGAGTTCATATATTTTCATGACTAACCCCACAGTAGAAAACTTGGTAATTATCGGTTCTGGGCCAGCAGGCTACACAGCCGCCATCTATGCCGGACGCGCTAACTTGAAACCCGTTGTATTTGAAGGTTTCCAAGCCGGGGGATTACCTGGTGGGCAACTAATGACAACCACCGAAGTTGAGAATTTTCCAGGGTTTCCTAAAGGAATTACTGGGCCCGAACTGATGGATCAGATGAAGGCGCAGGCGGAGCGCTGGGGGGCTGAACTCTATACTGAAGATGTTATATCAGTTGACCTGAGTCAGCGTCCATTTACAGTGCGATCGCAAGAAAGGGAAATAAAAACCAACAGCATCGTCATTGCTACTGGTGCAACAGCAAAGCGTTTAGGTTTACCCAGCGAACACGAATTTTGGAGTCGGGGTATCTCTGCTTGTGCAATTTGCGATGGTGCAACACCAATTTTCCACGGTGCAGAATTGGCTGTAATTGGTGCTGGCGACTCGGCGGCGGAAGAGTCAATTTACCTCACCAAATATGGTTCCAAGGTAAATATGTTGGTACGCACCGATAAGATGCGGGCTTCTAAAGCCATGCAAGACAGGGTTTTGAGCAACCCGAAAATCCAGGTGCATTGGAACACAGAAGCCGTAGATATCTTCGGTAGCGATCGCATGGAAGGGGTGAAAGTCCGCAATACTAAAACTGGTGAAGAGAGCAAACTGGACGCTAAGGGTTTATTCTACGCCGTTGGTCATACTCCCAATACCTCTCTATTTAAAGGGCAATTAGAACTGGATGAGGTGGGTTACGTTGTCACCAAGCACGGTACTGTAGAAACCAGTGTAGAAGGCGTTTTTGCCGCTGGCGACGTCCAAGATCATGAGTTTCGGCAAGCAATTACGGCTGCTGGTACTGGCTGTATGGCAGCGATGTTGGCAGAACGTTGGTTGTCATCTACTGGCTTGATTCAAGAATTCCATCAACAGGCAGAAACAGCAGATAATGAATTAGAACATCAGCCAGCCAAAAAGACTGAAGCCGAGGAAGAAGCTGGATTTAACTTGGATGGAACGCGTCATGAGGGAGGTTATGCTTTACGGAAATTGTTCCATGAAAGCGATCGCTTACTCCTTGTTAAATACGTTTCTCCTGGTTGTGGCCCTTGTCATACTCTGAAGCCAATTTTAAATAAAGTGGTGGATGAATTTGATAGCAAAATTCACTTTGTGGAAATTGACATCGACAAAGACCGAGATATAGCTGAAAATGCTGGTGTGACAGGAACGCCAACGGTTCAATTGTTCAAAAATAAGGAACTGGTGAAGGAAGTCAAAGGTGTGAAGCAAAAGAGCGAATACCGCCAGCTGATTGAAAGTAGTCTGTAAGAGAATGGGGAGTGGGGAATGGGGAATAGTAAAAAATCATTGACAGTTACTAATTCTCAATACTCACCCCCCAACATCGCAAACTAACCTGTTAAATAAAGATACAGAAATAATCGTTGTATTGACCAAAGTTTGCGCCTGATTAAAATCAGAATCACCCGTAATCAAGAAATCTGCTTCTGCTGCCATAGCACAAGCTAAAAACTTTGCATCTTTTCTATCTCTGGGAAAATCAACTTCAAAATTGACATCAATTAGCGTTAGAAATGTATCGATAATTTCAAACCATTCACCTCTCACCTCATCTGTCAACTTAAATTTGCTTCGGCTTAAGACTTCTTTGTATTCCACAATAATTTCTTCAGAAGCTATCCATTGCCAATCTGGATTATCAAAAATAAACTGAATAACATCTCTTGGTACTCTACCCTTAAGGACAGCAGAAACTAAAACATTCGTGTCAATAACAACTTTCATTCCCCGCGTTGGTAAGCTTCAATTTCTGCTGATATTTCTGCTTCTGTAATATCTTGTACTCCCGGTAGCGACTGTGTTTTATCAAATAAATCTCTCAGTTTTTTACTAATTTCTGCTCTTGGATTATTCTCAGCTAAGATAATTATTTCTACTCTTTGTCCTACCTGAAAAGGTAAATCAGATAATATTACTTGACTTGGATCTGTAATGGTGATGTATTTTTTGTAAGCGTTCATAATTCCTCCATTAACTTGGTCTTTCTCTACTTAAGATAATTAAATTTTGTGGTGACAACGGATGGTAATTTATTTCTAGCAAAAATAAGGCATAATCTCACCTCTTCCTCAGTCTAGCTCTGTAACCACTGCGAAGCAATCAGACTTTTATTCAGGATGTTTACGCAATCCCCTATCTAATATGTAAAATAGTCAGCGTATCAAGCTTTGCTCCAGGCGATCGCACATGGCCATTACAAAACGGCGACTACCGACATTTTTACAGTTTGGCAAAAGTCTCAATCTTTCCCAAAAACTCATGCTCATCGGGTTAGCCATTACCCTATTTTTCATCTTCCTGGCATTCTTAGCTCCCGTATTCCAGGCTTGGGGATGGCTGCAAAACCCTAAAGATTTTCTCTCAAATCCAATTCACGAGCCACCCTCAGCTAAATATTGGTTTGGTACTAGTCGCCTGGGTTATGATGTGTTCTCCCGGACATTGTTCGGCGCTCAAGCTGCTTTGCAGGTGGTAATTTTGGCAACGGCGCTGAGTATGATTATCGGTGTACCTTTGGGGATGCTGAGTGGTTATCTCGGCGGGAAATTGGATAAAGTGTTGCTGTTTATCATGGATAGCATTTACACTCTACCAGGGCTACTGCTGTCTGTGACGCTGGCCTTTGTGGTAGGGCGGGGAATATTAAATGCAGCGATCGCTATTAGCATTGCTTACATTCCCCAATATTATCGCGTTGTTCGCAATCATACCGTGAGTGTAAAAACTGAAGTGTTTATCGAAGCTGCTCAAGCAATGGGCGCTTCCACTTGGGTTGTGCTGTCTCGTTATCTGTTTTTCAACGTCATTCAAAGCGTACCCGTCCTATTCACACTCAACGCCGCTGATGCAATTTTGGTGTTGGGCGGTTTGGGTTTTTTGGGGCTAGGACTTCCTGAAGAAGTGCCAGAATGGGGACATGATTTAAAACAAGCCCTAGAAGCTCTACCTACTGGCATTTGGTGGACTACACTTTTCCCCGGTTTAACCATGACATTCATGGTGGTAGGGTTATCACTACTTGGTGAGGGGTTAAATGAATTTGTCAATCCCCGTTTACGGAGAGAAAATAGAATCCGAAAGTAGTCATTTGGTCATTAGTCATTAGCAAAAGACAAATGACCAATGACAAATGACCAATGACCAATAAACAATAGAGAGATTTGTATGAAAGATAATCTAACGTTAATTGCTGCCGCTACTGGCGGATTTATGCTTTCCGTTGCCCTTGCTGGTATCTTAAGAGGTACTCCAGTTACAGCTTGGCAGGAGCAATCGAGTTTCCGTACCAAGACTGTTGCTGATTTACGACTCGCACCCAATAAGACAGAAAATTTAGAATTTTTTCGTGCCAAAATCCTAAAACCCTGACAAATTGTTGATTTTGAACTGGGGAATAGGGAATAGGGAATAGGGAATAGGAAATAGCTGTTAACCAATTACCAATGCCCAATGCCCAATGCCCAATGCCCAATAAAAAATGACAAATGACAAATGACAAATGAAGTAATTGGCATTGATGTAGGGGGAACGGCAATTAAGTTGGGGCGTTTTGCAGATGATGGTACTTGTCTGCAATCTTTGACTGTGGCGGCTCCTCAACCAACAATGCCGGAGGCGGTGCTGGCGGTGATCTTAGATGCGATCGCGCAAATTGATCCAGATAATCAAGCTGTGGCTATTGGTGTGGGTACTCCTGGCCCATCCGATGCCGCACAACGCATTGCCAAAATCGCTATTAACTTACCTGGATGGATCGATGTGCCTTTAGCCGACTGGTTAGAAGCTAAAACTGGTAAACCGACTGCGATCGCTAATGATGCTAATTGCGCTCTTTTGGGAGAGGCTTGGCTAGGAGCCGGTCGTCACTTTCAAAATCTGATTCTGCTAACTTTAGGTACTGGGGTTGGTGGCGCAATTATCCTCGATGGCAAACTATTTATTGGACATCAAGGAGCCGCCGGAGAATTGGGTTTAATTTCATTAAATCCTGATGGGCCAATTTGTAATAGTGGCAATCAAGGCTCTTTGGAACAATATGCCTGTGCTACTGCAATTCGCCGCCGCACTCTCAAGGAACCCATCGAATTAGGTGTTCTTGCCCAACAAGGAGATGCCACAGCATTGACTTTTTGGCAAGAATATGGTAAGTATTTGGGAATTGGTTTGACGAGTTTGATTTATGTACTCACACCGCAAGCGATCGTGATTGGTGGGGGTATCAGTGGCAGCTTTGAGTTTTTCTTACCAGGTGTGAAGGCAGAAATTGAGAAGCGAGTGCAGCCTTTATCACGAGTGGATTTACAAATATTACCAGCAGAGTTAGGCAATTTTGCGGGGATGGTAGGTGCAGCAAAGTTGGCATGGCAACGCTATTCGGAATGTTAGATTATGATTCAAACAATCCCAGCTAGAGATATAAGTCTTTACGAATTAGAAGAAAAATTTGGTTTGCAACTTGCCACAGACATTAATTTCTTTGCAGAGTGGACAGAAAATTTACCGACTCTGACTGATGCAGAGAAGCAAGCGATGGCGCGAGTTAAAAGCAACTATTTAAACTTGAATAAGCACCGTCTGATGTCAGAAGAGGCGGTAAAAATGGTAGTGCTATCTCCTTTACTCGATTTAGCTGGGTTTTATCAACCTCCGTTTGAGATTGAAACCGAGACTTCTGTGGAGATTTCTGCTGAAGACGAGAGTTTTATCGTTAAAGGAAATATTGATGTTCTTGTCATCCAAAAATGTTTTTGGGTACTTGTCATCGAATCTAAAAGCAGTAAATTTGATGTGATGACAGCCTTACCTCAAGCACTTGCTTATATGCTTGATCATCCAAATTCTGCACAACCAACTTTTGGTTTACTAATCAACGGTAGGGAATTTGTGTTTGTCAAATTGATTCAACAAGAACATCCTTGGTATGCACGATCTTATGCACTATCAATTGAACGTGATTCAGAACTACACCAAGTACTCAGTATCTTGAAACGCCTTGGAGAATTAATTGTGCTTTTATCCTCTGAGAACTAGGGATTGACGCTTATCGCCTACCTATACTTGCAACTCAAATCCAGGTAATATATCTTCTCCAGAAAGAATCGCCGGCATTTGAATAACTTCTACAGCTAATGGTCTTTAGAGCTACAAACTGGCTGCGTATTTGTAGGTAAGATGACCTAAAAATCGTAGTGATTTAACACTTAGTCGGGTAAACTCTGGGCGATTAATTGCCCCCACTGAAACGGTACTTCGTTCAGTGGTGGGTAGTTTACTGAATCTTCCCTCGTGCCTTTATTGCTAAAATCGTTATCTTTAGTTAAAAGTTTAGCAAGAGTAAGTTCCTCGTTCACACTAAGACAAAGAATATCCTGTTGCTTTCTTAACGTATTTCACAACTTTTTCATAAGATTCAGGATTACTTACAGGGTTTATGATGATGGGAATAGTTCCATCTGGCAACCAAAAAGTTATTCTGCCGTTCGGTTCATGACAAAAAGAACTGATGCAGTTGAGATTAATTACATATTCGTTTTTTTCGTAAATAATTTTCACCCAGTGGGCATGATCTAATTCTAATCCTGTCACACATTCTAAATAATCAAGGATCTTTTGATAATCTTCTAAGTTAGTTTGCGGGTGAATTACTATTGGAATGGCACTATCGGGTAGCCAAAAAGTAACTCTGCCATTCAGTTCATAACAAAAAGCATGGACACGTTCAAAATTCACTACATATTCTCTCCTCTCGTAAAGGATTTTCACCCAGTACGCCACAACATCTCCTCAAGTCCGAAATTTACGAATGATGCACCCTGGATGTCCAAATCTATTGAAACTTTAAGTTAATGTTGCTATGCACCAATTCAAAATCTAAAAAATTAATTTTGAATTACGTTAGCGTAGCGGTAGCGAGTCCACGTACCCTCACTCTTAAGCAAGCTACGCTTTTAGCGTCTGTCTTCGACACGCTGCGCGAACGTAGAGAGCGTCATTACGAATTACGAATTACGAATTACGAATTACGAATTTTTATGACACCTCCAATGGTGTTGGCGTGCTAGATGTCGAAAGAGAAAGAGCGATCGCTGTTTGAATAAACCCTTTAAATAAAGGATGAGGGCTACTGGGGCGTGATTGAAATTCCGGATGAAATTGGCAAGCAAGAAAGAATGGGTGCTTGGTTAATTCCACAATTTCAACTAAGCGTCCATCGGGAGAAGTACCACTGATCACATAGCCTGACTTTAACAACAAATCGCGGTAAGCATTGTTGAACTCATAGCGATGTCGATGTCGTTCATAAATCACATCTTCTTGATAGAGCTTAAAAGCTAGAGTATCAGGGAGAACACGACAAGGATATAGTCCCAACCGCATTGTACCCCCTAAATCAACTACTTCCTGCTGTTCTGGCAATAAATTAATCACCGGATTAGTTGTATAGGGGTCAAATTCAGCACTGTTAGCACCTGTTAATCCCCCTACATTTCTGGCCCACTCAATTACAGAACATTGCATTCCCAGGCATAAACCTAAAAAGGGAATTTGGCGATCGCGAGCGTATCTAATGGCGGCAATTTTACCATCCACTCCCCGAACCCCGAAACCTCCTGGCACAACTATGCCATCGACACCCGCAAGATAATTTTCGGCTGGTTCAGATTCCAAATTTTCTGAGTTCACCCAACGTAGGCGCAGTTTGCCATAAGTGGAAATTGCCGCATGGTTCAACGCTTCCACTACAGATAGATAGGCATCACTTAATTGCACATATTTACCAACAATGGCAATTTCTACCTCATGCTTGGGACTATGTAACCGTTGTACCAGGGTTTGCCACTGCGTCAAATCTGGTTTACGTTGTTCCATGTGCAGCAAGTTTAGTACTTGTTCTGCCATTCCTTCCCGTTCCAGATTCAGCGGTACTTCATAGATACTTTTGGCATCTTGGGAAGTGATGACGCATTCTTCGGGTACATCGCAAAATCCCGACAATTTTTGTTTTAATCCCTTGGGTAAGGGGCGATCGCTCCGACAAACTAAAATATCTGGTTGAATACCAATCGATCTCAGTTCTTTAACTGAATGCTGTGTTGGCTTCGTTTTCATCTCACCCGCAGAGGCAATCCACGGCACCAGCGTTACGTGCATGTACAGCACATTCTGCCGTCCCACCTCTTTGCGGAACTGGCGAATTGCTTCCAAAAACGGTAGTGATTCAATATCTCCTACCGTACCGCCGATTTCTGTAATGACTACAGAGGGATTTGTGCTTTTAGCAACTCGGAGAATCCGATCTTTAATTTCATTGGTAATATGAGGAATTACCTGTACAGTACCGCCATTGTAGTCTCCGCGACGCTCTTTATTGATCACCGCCTGGTAAATCGAACCAGTAGTAACGCAATTCAAACGCGACATCGAAGTATCGGTAAAGCGTTCGTAATGCCCCAAGTCTAAATCTGTCTCCGCACCATCTTGGGTAACAAATACTTCTCCATGCTGAAAGGGACTCATCGTCCCAGGATCGATATTAATATAAGGGTCAAGTTTTAGAATCGACACCGAATATTCGCGCGACTTGAGCAAACGCCCTAAACTTGCTGCTACAATGCCCTTACCAATACTGGAAACTACGCCTCCAGTAACAAAGATAAACTTAGTCATAGTAGTTTGAATTTCTAACAACTTCTAAAAATACATCCCGTCATTGTGCCACAGTTATTGTGGTGTACTATTCTGTGATTTTGCTGTGAAAAACCTTCTAGGATTAGTAATATTGGGCTGTATTCTCACCTCCTCAATTGCATCGGCAGAGCCATCGCTCAGAGTCGTTTTTCCCCAGACAAACTACCAGACGAGTGCCCAAAAAATCTTCTTTCTGGGCACTGCACCACCAGATGGTCAGGTTTTGATCAATAGTAAGCCAATTACCCGCAGCAAAGCTGGTCATTTTTCCCCTAGTTTACCCTTGCAGTTGGGGGAGAATCTTTTTACAGTGCGTCACCAAAATCAAGAACTCCAGATTAAAGTTACAAGGCTTACCACTGGCCCTGAGTTACCACAGGGGTTAGCCTTTGCTAAAGATTCCCTGACTCCCGCAGTTGACATTGCCAGACTACCGGGAGAACTAATTTGTTTTAGCGCGATCGCACCCCCTAACGCTAATGTCTCTGTCAAACTAGCTAATCAAACTATTGCCCTTTCACTTCAACCCCAACAGGCACAACTACCAAGTAATTTGGCAGCTTTGACAGGGCAAAATCAGCCTCATGCCCAGTCTAGCGTAGGCAATTACAAAGGTTGCACCACAGTGCAACAACCTGATCCTGATTCCTTCAGCCTGATTTACGGTAACAACATCATTTCTGGTGCTGTTGTCCCAGACTCAAGTCAAGAGGTAGATTTGGGACAACCTCAGTTTCAACTGACGCTCAATGGCAAGACGATAACTCAACCAGGAACTGGCAAAATTCAAATCCTCTCAAGAGCAAAGTTACCAGTTGTTGAGGTAATTGCAGACGCAGGTGTTGCTCGAACTGGCCCGAGTACCGATTATTCTCGACTCACACCACTGCCCAAAGGCACACGAGCAACAGTTACAGGTAGAGAAAGTGAATGGTTACGCCTCGACAATGGCACCTGGATTAATAGTAAAGAAACGCGCATTTTACCTGGTGCAATTCCGCCACAGACAATAATTCGCAGTGTCGGATACCGTCAAATCCCTGGTGCGACAGAGATAGTCTTCCCCTTGCAAGTTCCTGTACCTGTGAGCGTACAACAAAGTGAGCAAGCTCTCGCTCTCACCCTCTACAATACCACTGCCCAAACGGACATAATTCGCCTGGATGATGACCCCCTAATTAAGCGCCTAGACTGGCAACAGGAAGCTCCAGGACAAGTAAAATACACCTTTAACCTCAAAAAAGCTCAACAGTGGGGATATAAGCTGAGATACGACGGAACAACCCTGGTTTTAGCTTTGCGTCATCCGCCTAAAATTGGGAACACAAGACGCAAGCCTTTAGCTAATTACAAGATTGTACTAGATCCAGGGCATGGCGGTAAAGAATCTGGTGCCAGTGGCCCAACTGGATATTTAGAAAAAGATGTGAATTTGGTGATATCTAAGTTGTTGCGCGACGAGTTGGTGAAGCGGGGAGCAACGGTAGTGATGACGCGGGAGGATGATCAGGAGGTTTCTTTAGTAGAACGTCAGGCAATTATCAGTCGAGAAGAACCTGCGATCGCTCTTTCTATACACCACAACTCTCTACCCGATAATGGCGATGCCGAAAAAACCAAGGGATTCGGCACGTTTTGGTATCATCCCCAAGCTCACAGCCCCGCAATATTTTTACAGAACTATGTAGTCCAAAAACTTGGTAGACCTTACTATGGCGTGTTTTGGAACAACTTAGCGCTGACACGTCCCGCGGCTGCGCCATCAGTGTTACTGGAATTGGGTTTTATGAGTAATCCTGATGAATTTGAGGAGATAGTGAACCCAGAAGAACAGAAAAAAATGGCAAATGCGATCGCTCAGGGGATTACGGAGTGGTTTCGGAGCGTGAGATAAATTTGGAGGTACAACACTAGTTACTCATTGTATATGGTGTAGCCCATCGCTATTTTTTAGCTAGTTGCTGCTCAATGTTGCGATCGGTCTTTGTTCAAGCTTTTTGACTTTTATAGTGCGATCGTCAAAACCATTCCTACTATATCAATCGAGTAAAATGAAAGTTCAGACGTTTCCGCGAGGTTGTCCGATGACTATGCTTGACCGCCGCCGTCAACTTCAACAACAGATTGCTCAACTTCCAGATGACCAACTAACTCAGGTTGAGCAATATCTAGCATTTCTTGGTTTTCAGAAAACAGTTCCATCTCAATCAGAAGTAACCAAATCACCTTCCACTGGAGCTTCGATTCTGGCATTTTTAGAGCAAGCACACACTCCGCTCGATTCTCCTCTGGAGGATGAGATGCTAGCAGAACCACCTGAAGATTTTGCTGCTAAGATCGCTGAAATAAAACAACGTGGCGATCGTTCTCAATCTGTGATCCGACGAGGTTCTACAGGTCAAGATTTGCTCAAATTTGCTGGTACTTGGCATGGAGACGACCTAGAAGAGTGCCTAGCATTTCTTGATGCAACACGCTCAAAAGCGAAGTTTTAAGCCAATAATTTATGTATTTGCTGGATACCAATCACTGTAGTTATCTGATTAACAACAATCCTCAAGTTGTCGCAACTGCTCAAAGCTATGCTCAAGAGCCTTTTGGGATTAGCATCATTAGCTATGGTGAGTTGCTCTACATGACGGAAAAATCAGAGCGTCGAGAGATGAACTTACAAGTGGTTCAAGCATTCCTGACAGAAATTGATATCTATCTGATCAACAAAGAAATAGCTGAGATATACAGTCAACTGAAGAACTGCATTTTTCGTCAATTTGCCCCAAAAGAAAAAAACAAACGCCGCAGTACCCGCATTCAGGATCTCGGTTTTGATGATAATGATCTATGGATCGCCGCAACAGCAATTTATCATAATATTACTCTCGTCTCTGCTGACAGCGACTTCACTAGAATTCAGCAAGTTTACAGCTTTTCAGTCGAATCCTGGATTTAATTGCTTTACCTAGTATGCTGAACTAATAAATTAAGTGCCAATTTAATAAACATCGCTCTTTTTTAGCTAGTTCCTGCTCAATGTTGCGATCGGTCTTTGTTCAAGCTTTTTGACTTTTATAATGCAACGTCATAGGCAAGACTGCGAATAGGGCATTGGTGATTGTTAACAAGCTGTATCGATTGATAGTCACGCACCTATTTCAAGATAGCCTTTAATAATATCGCTCAAAGGGTTGATAAGTATCTAGGAATTCAAATGTAGTCATTGTAAGAAATATCGCTACCCTCTGAGAGTCTATCAATTCCTTTATTTTTGGTATTGTAATTAGTTCTTCAAACTCAGATTCAATAACAATTAATAAAAAATTTATTTCTTCTCTAGAATCATTTTTTATCTCATCGTGCGTTATATAAAATTGGTAAGTCACTTCTTTTTCTAAATCAAAATAACAAAACTCCCATTTATCTTGTAACTTTTGAATATTTTCTACATTGACAAGTAATTCTTGTCCTGTCTTAAAGTTTTTCCCTTGCTTAGGAGTAATACACTCTTTATAAGGTTTATCTTTAACATCATGAGAAAGTTGAATTTTCATTTTTTTACTGGTATTTTAAATAAATTTTTACAGCTACCAAAAATTATCTTTGCTTTGGGATAAATTCAAAGTAACATCAGTTTTCTGACCTAGCACGGCGATCAATGGCGCGTAATTGCGCCTCACCATAAATATACTGCCCCAAAGCATTAGCTTGCCTAGCGGGTGCCGCTAAATGGACATAAATCTTTGCTTCCTTGAGTAGACGTTGAACGTCATCCCAGAAGAATTCACCGCCACCACCAGTAATAATTACATCAGTTACACGCTCTGGCAACCAGGCTAGCACACGGCTACAGATTTCACGAGAAAACATCTCTGTAAGGTTGGGAAGAAAATCGTCTAAGTTAGTGGGTTTGGTTGCGCTTTTAGGACGGTAATAGCGTTCGCCTCTGGGTTTGTTAGCAGCAGAAATTAATCCCAAAGATTGACTATTAGCACCGTCTATTTCCGCAGCCATCAATTCATAAAACTTGTTCATACCAAAGTCTTCACTCTTAGAAAGATATTTAATAAATCGGAAATTATCCATCATCAACAAATCAACGGTTTGATGTCCAATATCAACGATCGCCAGCGATATTTTTGTAAAATTGGGACTCTAAGGAAAGAAAAGGCAGACCCAGTACAACTGAGATATCGTCTCTGAGTTTAAAGTAGCTAGCACTTGCTAACACTTTTACCAGTGCAGCTTCTACCTTAGATTGTCCGATTCCTAGATTCGCTCCAAAATCTGCTGCCAGTTGACCTACAGCATATCCATTGCCTTGATATTCCAGCCACAAATTCATTAAAGGATCAATAGCACGAACTTCAAAAACACCACCACGTACCTGTTCTATTGACATTTGCTTAACGTTGGCAGGTACAAACACAACACTACCGGGTTCGCGACTGACACAAGTCTTTGTGGAAATTCTGCCTAAATCAACACTGAGAACAGTTTTGCTGCCAGCATCGCTGGATTTTATAGTGTTGATTTTTTTAGTTGCTGCTATTGCTGTTAAAAGACTTGCATAGTAATCATTAGGAACAATAATTAGCTCCTCTTTTAATTGGTGGAGAACTTGGTTAGTTTGTTCCACTGCTGCTTGAAACCTGTTTAAAGCATCTGTTGTAGGTTCTCTATCAATCTCCCACATTAAGGAAATGAGATTTTGTTGTAGTCGTACTGCTAAACGCAAACAGTCTTTTTCTACTTCATCTAATGCGTGTTGGCGAGTTAAATCATTAATCTGCCTTTTGCTCTGATCAGCAAATTCATAATATTTCTTCTCTAAATTGGCGTATTTGTCTGTTAATTCATTTGCAACTTGTCTGTGATGCTTGCCTGCTTGTCTGTCCTTTTCTCCAGCAGCATGAGCAGTAAAAGCACCTGCGACAGCACCAACTGCCGCCCCTAAAGCACCAAACAGAAGAGGAATCATACAATTTTTGCCTAATTCTCTAGGAATGAGGAGGAAGGTAAAGAAGGTGAGAATCAGGCAGTAACTTACTATCAGTTGATGCTATTCCTAAAGACTGAGCAATAGCTACTGATTCACGTAACCGTTGCATAGCCCCTTCTATTCCCAGTCTGAGCAGGGTGGTTTCATACAA
>NZ_JAWJTF010000167.1:4315-11074 GCF_048836525.1 Nostoc sp. CALU 546 | reverse complement strand
CACACCACCCAAACTTTCAGCCAGCAAAAATAACTTGAGTCGAGAAGCGAATCTTTCAACCTCAACAAAACCACCTTTTAATTCCAAACTAATCATCCCCCCAAAGCCAGACATTTGCTCTTTTGCTAATTTATGTTGTTCATGACTGGATAACCCTGGATAATAAATGCGCTCAATTTTGGGATGCTTTTCTAAAAATTCAGCTAAAAATAAAGCGTTTTTTTCATGTTCTCGCATTCTCACAGCCAGAGTTTTAATTCCTCGCAGCACTAACCAGCTATCAAAAGGACTAGGAATTGCCCCGATCGCATTTTGATAAAACTTCAGTTCGGTGTATAGTTGCTCGTTAGATGTGATAACTGCGCCACCAATAATATCACTGTGTCCACCTAGATATTTGGTAGTGCTGTGAACTACAATATCAGCACCTAAATCTAACGGCGTTTGAAAATAAGGACTAGCAAAAGTATTGTCAACGACTAAGATGATATTATTTCTACGGGCAATATTTGCTAGTGCGGCAATATCAATAATTTTTAACAGAGGGTTAGTAGGGGTTTCAATCCAAATCAGCTTAGTATTTGGTTGAATGGCAGTTTCAAAATCAGCGATGTTATCAATATCTACATAGCTAGTTGTAACACCCCAATTTTTTACAACCTTTTCTAACAAACGATAAGTCCCACCATATAAATCATCACCAGCAACAATATGATCACCGTTTTTGAGTAGACTTAATACAGTTGTAGTTGCAGCCAAGCCAGAGGCAAATGCCAAACCAAATTTCCCGTTTTCAATAGAGGCTAAAGCTTCTTCTAAAGCTGTGCGCGTGGGGTTTCCCGTGCGAGAATATTCATATCCTTTATGTTTACCTATGGCTTCTTGTTCATAAGTAGAAGTCAAATAAATGGGAACAATAACAGCGCCCGTTTGTGGGTCTGATTGCTGACCTTCATGAATTGCTCTAGTCTCAAATTCCATAATTTTTCCTTGATTATTCTTGGTTTTGGCTAATCCAATATCTAATTAAATCGGCTCTGGTAATTAAGCCAATAGGAACATCATGCCGCTTAATAATAATGCCAGTGCTTCCTGATAACAGCACTCGATAAGCTTCAGAAATATCTACTTCTTCATCGAGAATCGGCAGTGGTTTACCCATAACTGCCGAAACTTCCTGATTAGAAAAGTTGATGCCATCATGGAGAAATTTCATTAAAGAGGCTTCATTGACGCTTCCTACTACATGCTTATTATCAATCACAGGTAGCTGTGAAATATTCAGCTTTTGTAGGTAGTTTGTGGCTTTACTCAAGGTATCACGAGGACTGACAGCAACTAGAGAAGGAAAATCTGTTTTTTGAGCAAGAATTTCACCAACTTTGATACTTTTTACTGTTGTACCTTCCCAAAAACCATTTTCCTGCATCCAGGCATCGGAGTAGATTTTATTAATGTAGTTTCTTCCCGTATCTGGTAATAGGGTTACAATATACTTCGGCTCTGTTAATCTGGCTGCATACTTGAGCGCTGCGGCTACTGCTGTACCACAAGAACCTCCTACCAATAAACCTTCTTCTCGTGCTAAACGACGAGCCATATTAAAAGATTCTTTATCGCTAACCCGAACCATTTCATCAACTAATTGACGATTAAATGTTTTGGGAATAAAGTCTTCACCAATTCCCTCAACTTTGTAAGATTTTGGGGTGTCACCAGAAAGAATTGAACCCTCTGGATCTGCACCAACAATTACTATATTTGGATTTTGCTCTTTCAGATATTTAGCAACTCCTGAAATTGTACCACCTGTACCCATACCCGCAACAAAAACATCAATTTTGCCATTACTATCTGACCAGATTTCTGGGCCTGTAGTTAAGTAATGTGCTAAAGGATTATTCGGGTTTTCAAATTGATTTGGTCTATAGGCTCCTGGTATTTCTTTGGCGAGTCTTTCCGCTACACCGTTATAACTTTCTGGCGAGTCAGGCGGTACAGATGTGGGAGTAACAACTACTTCTGCACCATAAGCTTTGAGTAGGTTGATTTTATCCTGGCTCATTTTATCAGGCATGACGAAAATACAGCGATACTTTTTTACTGCTGCAATTAACGCCAGTCCCACACCAGTATTACCTGCGGTAGCTTCAATAATCGTGCCGCCTGGTTGCAGTTGACCTGTTTTTTCTGCGGCTTCAATCATCGTGAGGGCAATTCTATCTTTGGTACTCCCGCCAGGATTGAGATATTCTACTTTGGCATAAATACTTGAGTGAATGTCTTCGGTAATTTTGTTTAGTCTGACTAATGGAGTTTTACCAATTGCTTGTAAAATGTTACTGTAAGTAGCCATATAGCAGTCCTAAATAATTTATAAAATCATTTATTTATCATCTTCGCTTTCCACTATTTGGGAAGATAAGAGAATAAATAAATCTTAGGATGTCGGTTGTAGATTTGATTGCAATTTGAGTAAGCGATCGCTAGCTATTTTTAAAGTCTCAGGTCTTTTGCTAAAACAAAATCTGATCAATGAATGTCCTTTTTCTGGTTCGCTGAAAAAGCTGGAACTAGGAACTACGGCCACACCAATATTTTTAATTAGATGGTAAGTGAATTCAACATCTGTTTTGTAGCCAAATTTGGAAATATCTGCAAGAACGTAATAAGCTCCCTTGGGAACGAAATAGGGAATGCCAACTTGATCTAGAATTTGTAAAATGCTATCTCGCTTCTGCTGATAAAGTTTGGCTAGTTCTTCATAATAGGATGGTGGCAGTTGCATGGCGGCAACTCCGGCTCGTTGTAATGGTGCAGGTGCGCCAACGGTGAGAAAATCATGAACTTTGCGAATAGCTCCTGTCAATTCTGGGTTTGCCAAAATGTAGCCGACTCGCCATCCGGTGACGCTATAAGTTTTGGATAAACCGTTAATAGTAACGGTGCGTTCTTCCATTCCGGGAAGGGTTGCTAGGGCAATATGTTGAGTGCCGTCATAGAGAATATGTTCGTAGATTTCATCTGTGAACGCTAACACATCCCACTTTTGACAAAGTTCAGCAATTAGGGTGAGTTCTTCACTGGTGAAGACTTTACCTGTGGGGTTGTGGGGTGTATTGATAATAATAGCTTTGGTATTGGCATTGAAAGCTTGACGTAACTGTGATTCATCAAATGTCCAATGGGGGGGATGCAGTGTCACGTAGCGGGGTATAGCACCAGCTAAAATCGCATCGGGGCCATAATTTTCGTAATACGGCTCAAATACAATTACTTCGTCACCGGGATTAACTGTTGCTAGCATCACAGATGCCATTGCTTCTGTGGAACCACAGGTAACGGTAATTTGGGTTTCGGGATCGATATCTAAGCCGAGATACCAGCGGACTTTTTTGGCGATCGCATGACGAAACGGGCGATCGCCCCAAGTAATGGCATACTGATTAACATCTGCCTGTATTGCCTCATAAGCTGCCTGTTTCAACTCCAAGGGACAGGGAAAATCGGGGAATCCCTGCGCCAAATTCACTGCATCATGTTGCAGTGCCACCCGCGTCATTTCTCGAATCACCGACTCTGTAAACTGTTCTGCCTTCGCTGATATTTTTTGGCGCACAATCTCACTCACCCCTATACCTCCGTATTGCAGTTATGCGGAAATTTCTGTAAACCCGATAGAATCCATAATATCGATAGATTTATCGTAGTATACTCAAATTCCAGATCCAGGGGGAATAGAACCTTATTATCTATATACTGAATTATTGAGATTAATAGTCAATTATTGAAGTACTGATCCAGAATCATCATGAAATCTTTGCACCGTCCCGATCTCTATAGCTGGTCTAATTTCAATCCGGCAAGAAATATTGATTTCAATGGGATTGCCTGGATTCGCCCAGATGGCAACATCTTGATTGACCCAGTAGCCCTATCAAACCATGATTGGAATCATCTGAAATCCCTCGGTGGTGTGGTTTGGATTGTGCTGACAAATTCTGAGCATATCAGGGCAAGTAAAGAAATTGCCGATCAAACATACGCTAAGATAGCCGGCCCTCTGGCAGAAAAAGACACTTTTCCCATACATTGCGATCGCTGGCTGTCTGATGGTGAAGAATTTGTCCCAGGACTGGAGGTAATTGAACTCCACGGTTCTAAAACTCCTGGTGAATTGGCTTTGTTACTGGAGGAGACAACTTTAATTACAGGGGATTTAGTTCGGGCACGGAAAGCAGGTAGCTTGACGATTTTACCAGATGACAAACTTCTGAATCGAGAGGAGGCTGTTGCTTCTGTGCAGAGGTTGGCTCAATTGAGTCGGGTAGAAGCAGTGCTGGTGGGAGATGGATGGCCTGTTTTCCGCGATGGACGCGATCGCTTGCAAGAACTTGCAGCAACGCTGTAAATGGGTGGGTGTGATTGGTCATATTAAAACACCTCTCCTTGGTTTTACTACGCAAAACCTTTCCCTCTCCGACTCGGAGAGGGACAGACTTGAGCTTTAGTTCAAGACAGGGAGAGGTCTGGCAAAATAACGTTGCTCTAAGTACTGATGACACTATCGATAATTTGTTATCAATATATTGACAGTTAATAACTTGACCGACTAGCTAAATCAAGAGGGGAAGGATGAACAGTCGCCGCGTTGTCATTGTTGGCGCTGGATTCGGTGGGTTGCAAGCTGCCCAATCTTTAGCTAATTCTGGTGCAGATGTATTATTAATCGATCGCAACAACTATCACACCTTTGTCCCGTTGTTGTATCAGGTTGCCACAGGTCAATTAGAACCTGAATACATTGCTTACCCTATCCGCACGATATTACGGCGATTCTCTTTCTTGCGGAATAAGTCTAAGGTTCAGTTTTTGATGGCTGAGGTTGAGCAAATTGATTTTTCGGGGCAAACTGTTGAAACAGATAGTTGTTCAATTACTTATGACTTTCTTGTACTTGCAACTGGCAGCCAAACCCAGTTTTTAGGAGTTCCTGGAGCTTTAGAATATGCTTTCTCGATGAGAACATTAGAAGAAGCAATAGCAATCCGAAATCACATATTCTCTTGTTTTGAAGGAGCTATCCAGGAATCTGATTCATCACGACGCCAACAACTGCTGACATTTACCATCGTCGGTGGTGGGGCGACGGGTGTTGAGGTTGTAGGTGCTTTCGTTGAAATGCTTCGAGGCCACTTGCGCCGAGATTATCCGACACTTTGGCAGCAAGTGAGGTTGATTCTCGTCCAATCTGGCGATCGCTTATTGGGCGATTTGCCAAAGAAGTTGGGAGCTTACACCCACAAACGATTACATCAACTAGGAGTAGAAGTTTATCTACAAACAAAAGTGACTAGAGTCACTTTTGAATCTTTACATCTGCAAAACGATGAGGTAATTCCCACTGCAACCGTCATTTGGACTGCGGGGTTAGAGGCGAATTATCCCACAACATCTGAGGAGGTATCTTCAGCAAAGAAGGGAAAGTTAGTTGTTCATCCCACCCTACAACTGCTAGAGCAACCCAATATTTATGCCATTGGGGATCTGGCATATATGGAACAGAACGGTAAACCATTAACTGGGGTTGCACCAGAAGCACTTCAGCAGGGTGTTGCTGTCGCTCGAAATATTCAACGGCAATTCCGAGGTAAAGCACCAGAGCCTTTTAGCTATTTTAACAAGGGAAGATTAGCGATTATTGGCTGTTATTCAGGTGTGGGAAAAATTGGCGCATTTGCCTTTACAGGATGCTTGGCTTGGCTGATGTGGCTAGGAGTTCATTTAGTATATCTTCCTGGCTATCGCAGTCGTTTGCTAGTATTACTTACTTGGTTTCACACTTACTTATTGCGCGATCGCTCAGTTCGCTTAATTCTGTCTATGAAAGAACTTAGCCCTCAAAACCGCTAAGTGCTTCCCAATTTCTGCAATTGAAATCAATTACAGTCGGCTTACCATAGTTGGAGTTCAGGCAATGAATGAAAATAGAAACTACATTAGTCTCAAATCAAAGGATGTTGCGATCGCCTATTTGTTGCTGCGAATTCTCATTGGTGTGAATTATTTTAATCACGGATTCACTCGCATTTTTAACATCCCTGGATTCGCTGAAGATACTGTCAAAGAACTAGCAAATTCTTATTTTCCAGAATTTCTGGTGAGAATCAATTCTTACTTAGTGCCCCCTGTAGAGTTAATTGTCGGCGTGTTAATCACACTTGGGTTAGCAACCAGAAGCGCTTTAATTGTCACCTTTGCCTTGATGATCATTCTAAAGTTGGGAGTGACATCAATACAAAACTGGGGTGCAGCTACTTCTATGCTTTCTTACGGGATTGTGCTGTTTATTTTGCTTGCAGGTAGTAGCTTTAATATTTACTCCCTCGATCACTGGAGAAGAAAGAGACAAAATCTTGCAGACTCAGGAGCAGATCATGAACAAGGTAGAGTCAACTTCTTTAGAAATAACTTTTGGGTAAAACATCGGCGACAGAATCGTTTGTCCAATCATAGTAATTTTAGATAATTGAGTCAGAATTCAGGAGTCAGAATTCAGGAGTCAGAATAAAGACGCGACGTTCGTTCGCCCTTGGCGTCTCCCCTTCAGAGAAGACTCGCTAACGCTACGAAGCAACGCCAGTCATACAGAAAACATTTCTGTTAGCGGATAGCTAAGGTTTAGCCCATTCTGACTCCTGATACCATTTCACGAAAATCTTGATACATATAGATTTTTCGTAGGGGTAAAGCACTGCT
>NZ_JAWJTF010000167.1:0-4115 GCF_048836525.1 Nostoc sp. CALU 546 | reverse complement strand
ATACTAGTAAATTAATAGGGTAGCACAGCTAGCTGTGCTACCCTACTCGTGAATTGTGGTTGAAATAGATGAAAAGGCTTTAAGAAGAAAATCAAACAACACCGTATGATGGTAGTCGGTAGCATTTATGTCTGATACTTTCTTTTTTGCCTTAAAAGAATATCAGGTAAGCCACTTCCTGATTCCGTAACGGTAGAATGTGGAAGCTTTCACTGATTAACCTAGCTGGAGAACACTTATGTCGAAGGAAAGAAAAAGCAATAAAGAAGTTAAAAAACCTAAAAAAGATCCCAAAGACAAAAAAGAGAAACCAGACACAAACAAATAGGACAATTTAGGTTAGTAGGTGTGATGTCTACGAGAGACTACACCTACGCAACTTATCAAGCAGGAGTAAATTTCAGCGAAACACCGTTCATACAGTAGCGCTTACCAGTGGGTGCAGGGCCATCATCAAAAACATGGCCCAGATGACCACCACAACGACTACAATGCACTTCAGTTCTGGTCATAAACAACGATCTATCTACAGTAGTAGCGATCGCACCTTCAATCGGGTTAAAAAAGCTGGGCCAGCCAGTACCACTATTAAATTTGGTATCAGACGTAAACAGTGGTTGTTCACACGCAGCACAATAATAAGTGCCATTGTCGTATTCCTTATCCAATGGGCTGGTGTGAGCGCGTTCAGTGCCATGTTTACGCAATACACGAAACTGTTCTGGCGTTAAAATCGTCCGCCACTCTTCTTCAGGTTTAGTAATTTCAAATCCACTCTTAGAAGTTGTCATCGCTTCTGACCCCCAATTGATATACCTTGATAACAATGCCGTGCCGACTATTACTGCACTAGCCTGTAAAAAATACCGTTTGTCCATATATCTATTATTTTCTATTTTCCGGTTCACTGGCCAATCAACTCCAGTACGGAATTCCCTACATGAATGAATATAATTAGCGATCGCCCTGAATTAGCCCTGATAAACTCATTAAAATTAGCTAAGAAACAACAAGATATTGCTCAACAGAATTTATCGAACAGAATTCAGGAGTCAGAATTCAGAATTCAGAATGGGCTTCTGAATTCTTCTTCAATCTTTTTAGATGATTGAGCGATCGCTTGAAAAAGAACCCTGCTTTTATTTGGTTAGTAGCGATCGCTTCCCTCAATCGGAGCCACTGTGTAATGGTAATACGCTTTTTTGGTCAGGTTAGCCAGTAAATTAGAAGTAGGGCGTAAAAAAATAAACTCAATGAAAGCGATGTCTAACGACAGGCCGCAAGGCGTCTGCGCTTCTGAACTTGCATCTATCGTCGGTGAAGAAAATGCTATTTGCCTTTGGGAAAATATCGAACTCAGTCAGCAAAAACGTATTCAACAGGCTATAGCTTCTGGAAAGCTTCCCAGTTGTATCGTCTATCCCCGCAGCCAAGAACAGCTAGCCGCAGTCATTACCGCTGCTTACACAAACAACTGGCGCATTCTTCCCTGTGGTAGTGGCAGTAAACTTAACTGGGGTGGTTTAGCTAAGGGCATTGATGTTGTAGTTAGTACAGAACGCATCAACCAACTGATTGAACACGCAGTTGGCGATCTAACTGTCACCGTAGAAGCTGGGATGAAGTTCTCCGATTTGCAAGCACTTTTGGCAAAATCGCGGCAATTTCTTGCCCTTGACCCCACAGCACCAGAGTCGGCAACTATTGGCGGTATTGTCGCCACAGGTGATACAGGTTCTCTGCGGCAACGTTATGGTAGTGTGCGCGACCAGTTACTAGGTATTACCTTTGTGCGTGCTGATGGAGAAATCGCCAAAGCTGGGGGAAGAGTAGTCAAAAATGTTGCCGGATATGACTTGATGAAGTTGCTTACAGGGTCTTATGGCACATTAGGCTTTATTAGTCAACTAACTTTTCGTCTGTATCCGCTAGCAGAAGCATCGGGAACAGTAGTACTGACTGGTAGTGCAGAGGCTATATCCCAAGCGGCTGATATCCTTCGAGGTTCGGCGTTAACACCAGTTCAAGCCGATTTGTTATCAACTAAATTGGTATCTAGTTTAGGTTTGGGTCAAGGATTGGGATTAATTGCCCGCTTTCAAAGTATTAGTGAGAGTGTTAAAGAACAGTCAAACCGAGTTTTGGAAGTAGGGCAAAAGTTAGGTTTAAATGGGGCAATTTTTGCAGATGATGATGAAGCTAATCTATGGCAAAGATTGCGAGAACGAATACATACTACTGCTACAGAATCTCTAATTACCTGCAAAATAGGAGTGTTACCTACTGCTGCTGTAGAGATTTTGAATCAAGTGGAGTTAGGTTTAATTCATATCAGTAGTGGTTTAGGTTTGTTACAATTAGAGAGTAAAAATCAAGTTTTGAAAATCCGAGATCGCACTCAAGCGAATAGTAGTTTTTTAACAATTTTGTCAGCACCAATGGCGGTTAAAGAACAAATAGATGTCTGGGGTTATACGGGAAATGCTTTGCCGTTGATGCGCCGTATTAAGGAACAGTTTGATAGTAAGAATATTTTAAGTCCTGGTCGGTTTGTAGGTGGTATTTAAGAAACAAACCGCAGAGACGCTGAGGACGCTGAAATAGAGAGGGGAAAAATAGTTATGCAAGTTTCAGAAAATTCTGTTAATAATACGGCTAGTTTAAAGAATTTGAAGGGCTTTGATGAAACTCATCCGCCTGACCCGAAGTTAATTGATAGTTGTGTACATTGTGGGTTTTGTTTATCTACTTGTCCCAGTTATCGGGTGCTTGGGAAGGAGATGGATTCACCTAGAGGACGCATCTATTTAATGGATGCAATTAATGAGGGTGAAATTGCTCTCAATACGGCAACAGTAGAACATTTTGATTCTTGTTTGGGCTGTCTTGCTTGTGTAAGTACTTGTCCGTCTGGTGTGCAGTATGATAAGTTGATTTCTGCAACTCGTCACCAAGTTGAACGAAATTATCCCCGCAGTTTGCCAGATCAATTTTTTCGTCAACTGATATTTTCTTTGTTTCCCTATCCCAACCTTTTACGGGTTTTACTAGTTCCGTTATTGGTTTATCAAAAGTTGGGGTTTGCTAAGTTTTTTCGCGCTACAGGTTTACTCAATAAAATATCGCCCCGTTTGGCAGCAATGGAATCAATTCTGCCAGAAATTACTCTCAAATCTTTTCAAGATAATTTGCCTAATGTAATTCCTGCTCAAGGTGAGAAGCGTTACAGAGTCGGGGTAATTTTGGGTTGCGTGCAGCGGCTATTTTTCTCCCCCGTGAATGAAGCAACGGTACGAGTTTTAACAGCGAATGGTTGTGAAGTAGTGATTCCCAAATCTCAAGGTTGTTGTGCGGCCCTTCCCGAACACCAAGGACAAACAGAACAGGCGAAAGCTTTAGCAAAGCAGATGATTGATAGTTTTGCTGACACTAATGTAGATTTCGTAATTATCAATGCTGCTGGTTGTGGTCATACTTTAAAAGAATATGGTCACATTTTAGAAGATGACCCAGAATATCGAGAAAAGGCAAAAGATTTTGCCGCGAAAGTTAAAGATGCTCAAGAGTTTTTGGCAACTGTTGGGTTAACAGCAAAACTTTCACCACTGACTGATCAACCCTTGAATTTAGTTTATCAAGATGCTTGTCATTTATTGCATGGTCAAAAGATTAGCGTCCAACCGCGTCAAATATTGCGGCAAATTCCAGGGGTGAAGTTGAGAGAACCAATAGATGCAGCTTTATGTTGTGGCAGTGCCGGAGTCTATAATATGCTGCAACCAGAAGTTTCTGAAGAATTGGGTCAGCAAAAAGTACAGAATTTGTTGAATACTGGTGCTGAGTTAATTGCTTCTGCTAATCCGGGGTGTACTTTGCAGATTACTAAGCATTTGCAGTTGCAAGGTAAGAAGATTTCAGTTATTCACCCGATGGAGTTGTTGGATTATTCGATTCGGGGTGAAAAGTTGAAATTGTAGATATTTCTTTCTTGTAGGATAGGCATCTTGCCATTGGTGTCAAGTTAAGCTCAAACGCTTATCCCACAGGGATTTTACCCCACCCTAACCCTCTTTCAAGGGTAGGTATTTAAAAATCAGGCAGTAGAGATGGTGCAG
>NZ_JAWJTF010000150.1:0-18210 GCF_048836525.1 Nostoc sp. CALU 546 | reverse complement strand
CTTTGCGATTTACTGAGTTTGAAAAATAACTGGGGTAATTTATGATGCGTAGTTTCTAGTTCGCAAGTGTAACTCGCGAACTATCTTCTTTTTGTCCAAAGTCCAAGCTATTGTATTTGCCCAAAACTATTGGTCAAGTGCGTAAGTTTGAAATTCTTGAAAGTATAAGTTAATGAGGGATTGAGGTAACTTAATTCTATTAAACTGCTTTATTTATATCCCAACATTGAGCAAAAACTCTGGGGGGAAATTATGCAAACATTACAAACAACAAAGAAATCAGTGGAGCAACTACTTTCAGAAATAGAACGTCTGAAGCAAGAACTCCTCAAGCGGGAAAATGAAAAGTCAGATTTAGAAATATTACTGGAGACAAATATTGAACACTCCAATAATGTTGAAGCTGAACTGCACCACAAAAACGAACAGATGAGCAGATACTTGCAGCAAGTTTATTGTATTACTGCTGCTGCTGCTGCTGTTGAAGCAGGAAAATTTCAATCTCAGATGCTCAATGAAGTAGCCGCTCGTACTGATGAGCTAGGTCAGCTGGCGCGTGTATTTCAACGTATGACCGAACAAATCAACGCCAGAGAGGAAAAATTAAAACAGCAGGTGGAAGAACTCAAAATTGGTATTGACCAGTATAAGCGAATGCAGCAAGTATCTCAAATTACCAAAACTGATTCTTTTCAGCAATTGAAACAGAAAGTCAAACAGCTTAGAGGATAGAGGTGTTTCATCCTATCAGCGCCACAAAGGAGATTGGTAGCATAAATCGTTAATTAATTAGTAGAAAAATATTCTGTACTTGACACGGAGACACTATGGCTAAAATTGTATCTATTCACTCATTTAGGGGTGGAACTGGCAAATCCAATACAACTAGCAACCTAGCTACAGTAATTGCCAGCTACGGGAATCGAGTAGGTATTGTTGATACTGATATTCAGTCACCAGGGGTGCATGTCATTTTTGGCTTGGGTGAAGAAAAGATTAAGCTTACTCTAAATGACTACTTGTGGGGTAACTGTAAGATCAAAGAAGCTGCTTACGATATTAGCCAAATTCTCCAAGTAGAACAAAGTCATCAATCTAGTACCAACAACGGCGCTCTTTACATTGTGCCTTCGAGCATTAAATCAACTGACATTGCCCGTATTTTAAATGATGGGTATGATGTGGATTTACTCAATGATGGCTACCAGGATCTGATCCGTAGCCTCAAACTAGACTATCTATTGATTGACACTCATCCCGGCATCAACGAAGAGACTCTACTCTCAATTGCTATTTCTGATATATTGGTACTGATCATGCGTCCAGATACTCAAGATTACCAAGGCACGGCTGTGGCTGTTGATATCGCTTGCGAACTGGAAGTCCCTAAAATCCTATTAGTGGTTAATAAAGTCCTCACTAAATTTGATTTTGCCGCTCTACAACAAAAAATACAGACAACTTACAATGTACCAGTGGCTGGTATTTTTCCTTTGTGCGAAGAAATGGTTGAACTCGCCAGTGAGGATGTTTTTTGCCTGCGATATCCTCAGCATCCTTGGACTCAAGAGATGAATAAAGTTGTGAGACAAATCCTGGATTAATTTGAAGTGAGTTTGCCAATATTGCTGTTTCTCTAATACTGAAACCGTAGGTGGATATAGTTCAACGCCCTATCTACTTTTCCATCTTCATAACCCAAGTTTATGGGGTGTGTTAAGAAAAAATGCTCCATATCTGCAAGGTTAGGGTATTTTCTAGGGCGAAGCATCTAAATATTAAAGATCGATAATCAAGTTGAATTTCCTAGCACTATACCACACAGGACTTTCAGAAAATTAGGTATGAAACTGAATAAGAATAATAATCGTGCGCGGAGGAGGGGGAAGGAGGAAAGCTACGCTTCCCTCCTTCCCCCTCTATGTGATTATCATTATCAGAAATTTTTAAAAGTTAAAATTTAAAGCGAAAAGGTATTGTAACGGCAGAATAAATTTATAAGAAGTGGGCAACATTGTTAGGTAAATTCAATATTATATAGTTAGCGTATGCAATAATCTGAAAAAGTTACTAAAGCCAGAATATCGTAGGTTCTATGGGTGCATCATCAAGATACTGGAAAATTTTGCGAATTAGCTCTGCTGATACCAAACTTGGATACCAACTGTATGTAGTACCAAAGGCGCAGCAGTTTTTTGAAGAAGAAGTGGTCAATTGCCAAAATGGGGATACACAAGCTTTTCTACTTGGTTATTTTCACACTCCAAATTCTACGGTTGATAACACAAGTATTGCCGCAGCTGGACTTTGTTTGAGAAGTTATATTTCTTATCCCATTTTGAAAGCCTGCCAAAAAATTGATCATCTCTTTGGCGGTGACAAGTATTTCACCTACCATGATTTGCTGCCATTTGTTTTGAATGACGATGGTAAAACTCAGATTATTCTAGATAGCGATCGCAAAACTCAACTTGTCATTGATGAGCATGATAACGTAAAGAAAAAGCCTTATAAATTCTTTACTATTGAGGTTTTGCGGACATTTAAATATCATTCTCAATCCAGCATGAGTTTAGATAATTGGGCATACTTACAAACGAAACAAAATTCAGAACTTAAAGATTTTTTATCAGAATTTGGTTTTAAACATCTCAGTGATTGGGCATTATTAAATAAAACCAGACCTAAACAAATTGAAAATTTATCTGAACGCGATCGCCACTTAGTAGAAGTTTTTCATACTGTATATCGTCGAGATAGGCGAGAGCAAAGACACATAGAAGCTAAAAGATGTCCAGATCCTTCGCTTATGCAGTTGCAAGAAATGCTTGTTTGTTTACAAAAACGAGATATCATCATCAACAGCACTGAAAATTTAAAGCGAGGACTTGAACAAGTAGCAAAGCAATTGAGACAATATGACATCTGGACTTATAGAGAACCTCTGGAGTTTCAAGACCCAGAAACAGGTAACTATACACCCAGATTAGATTTACCAACCGAGTCTTTTAATGAAGTAGATGTAGAACAACAAGAAATTCTACATTTTTTACATGAACAATTAAGGATATCTGTAGTTACTGCCATAGAGCAAGAAGTGAGTAATAATATTAAAAACTTGCTCAAAAGTAGAAGCTATGCTTCTCTAGCCACAAAATATATTTCCGGCTTACAACTATATTACTGTGAATATAAAAGTTTGAAGGAAATAGTGCCTTTATTGAGTATGACAAGCTGGGATCAAGCGAGAAGAGTATTAAATCCAGGCAAACTATTGAGCAATGTTAGGACTGTAACCATACAGCAACTTCTGGAAAAAATTTTAAACACAGCTCAAGAAAAAGGTTTAACAACAATTCCCCCTCAACCAGACTATCTCAAAACCTTAGCTGAACAAATAGAAAATTTTGCTGATGAAGAAGTATTTCAAGAAGCAGGAGAAGAAATCAGAGCAGGAAAAAGCCGTTCTCTGGACAGTTTTTATGCTCAACAGTTACGAATTACTTTGGCGAAAATTCATCAAACAGTTAACAACAATTAACGTCAATAAAACTTTTGTAAGGTAAAATTAATGATTAACAATCCCAACAGTTCCATTAACTTGAGACTCTTATTACCAGAAGTAATTTATTTAGAACCAGAACATTTAAATTGGGCTAAAGATATTAGTCAGTATCCCTATAACGAAACCTACCAATGGCAAACATATTTGAATGCACTAGCACTTGTTGGATTTGAACAATGGCTTAAAGAACATTTACCACAGGAACCAATCCAGAGAAAAAACAATTTAATTGAATCTTTGATGTTTTTGCAGGTAGGTGAATTTAAACTCTATGTGCTTGCTACGGAAAATTTGCTTAATGAAGTAGTTAATTTCCCAAAAAATTCTATTGACAATCCCGATTTTTTAGCTCATTTATATGTAGTAATAGAAGTATTAGAAGAACAGCAAGAAATTATTATTAGAGGATTTATTCGGTGCGACCATTTGCTTAATTATCTGCATATAACTAATTCACAAATCATCCAAAATAATTTTTACGACATACCATTATCAGAATTCGATCCTGAACCAAATCACTTATTATTTTACAGTCGTTTCCTAGAAGAAGCAAGTATTCCTTTACCTACAATTGCAGATGCGAGTACTGATAAGAAATTAGAACAATATCTCCAAAAAAATATCACCAAACTGGGACAATGGTTGCAGGGTGAATTTGATGCAGGTTGGCAAGCAATTGAGGAATTAATCAACCCAAATAAAAATTTGTCCTTGGGCTTGAGAAATATTGATCAAGGTGTAAAAAGAGGTAGGTTGATTGACTTGGGAATACAATTAGGAAATCAATATGTAGTTTTACTAGTCAATATCACCCCAAAAAATGACAATAAATTAAGTGTATTAATTCAGTTACATCCACAAATTGGACAAAAGTTTTTGCAACAAAATATTAGGCTGAGTTTAGTATCAACAATGGGGAATATTTTGTGTGAAGTTAATTCTAGAAGTCAAGATAATTACATTCAACTCAATACTTTTAAAGGTGAACCAGGACAATTATTTGCTGTTGAGGTGAGTTTAGGGGATATCAGACTAAGAGAAAATTTTGAACTGTAATCATCAACATACGTGTTATTAGTTATTCAAGGCACAACACGGTGTAATGGGTTCATTCATCACACTATTTAGATCTATAGATTCCAATAAATCTTGCCAATCAGACACCAGATGAGAATCTTGTGGTTGAGTACGACGAAGTTCACCCAAAAGAGAGATAGCATCTTGCCAAATTCCAGCTTCAGCATATAACCCAACACGTTCTTTTGGTGTTGCTAGTTGTAAGCGGCGTTCTAAATCGGGATTGGGGTCAATTCTTTTAACTAATCCTTCAACCGCCGTATCTTCAGAGTTCCCTTGTGAATTGCAATTAATTACAAAGTACCAATGATAATATTTACCGATTTCTAGAGCTTTTTCTGTTTTAGGTATCTGAACACTAATTACTCCTGGTATTTCAGATATAGTGATGGCAAGAGGCTCTTTCATCACAGAGTTTTTATTTTCATCAAGCAGAATAAATTTGCTAAATTTAATATCTTTAGGTAAATAAGGAACATAAAACCAAAAAGTTGGATATTCTGATACTGTTAACCCTAAAACAAATTCTGATATGAGTGTATTTGTAGCTTCTAATTGCTTTTGTTTGTCGGTTATTTGCATCAAAGGGACTAATCCAGTTAGCTTTGGTTTATTTGCAAGTGTAGGACATTCACCACGAGTTCCAGCCCCTGTGCGCTCCTTTGGCGCACCCCGATTTTCCGGCTTTTTAACTAAGTTTGGCTGAATAAAAGTTACTTTTGCAGTTTTTAAATGATTTTTGCGTAACTGCTTAGATTGTGCTGCTATTTGTGTAATATTAGCTAAATAAAAGGTTAGACTAAATACTACGATTCTTTGGAATAACAAACTAATTTTATTCATCAGTTTTGTCTTATTAAATTACTTTCTTTCTTAAAAAGAAACGAGCAGAAGCTTTGAAGCCAAATCTGCTTGCTATCAATGCTAACACTGAAGGAACAAAAGGTATCCAAGCACCAAAAAATAATAAAACAAAACAACTGCTATACAAGGTGATGAGTGCAGTACCACTAATTAGTGCCAGTCGCAACGGTGAAGTGCGGTATAAAGCTGCTAAACCTCCAACTAACGACCAACTCCAAATCCAAAGAAAATCACTCCATACAGGCCATACCCACAATAATGGTCGATTGTCTAAAACTGCACTGAGAATCTGACTAACCATTTGAGCATGAATTATAACTCCTGGTACTTCTTGGCGACGCATATTACCTTGAATATATGGTGTGAAAAAGGTATCTTTGACGCTTTCGGCATCAACCCCAATCAAAATAATGCGATCGCGAATCCACTCAGGATTAATTTGATCATTGAGAACTTGGCTAAGAGTAACTTGTTGCACAACATGAGGTGTAGAACGATAATTCAGTAATATTTGGTGTCCCCTGGGGTCAAATATCTGATAACCTCCTGTCGGCATATCTATAGGTTTAAAAACAACACTACCAAGCTGTAAGAAGCCATTATCGGTAATTTGCAATTGAATATCTTGTTTGGCCAGGTACTGGCGTGCCAACTGAAAACTCAGGGAATAATTTGTTTGGCAAGGAGATTCAGAACTAGGATTCATAAATAGCAGCTGGCGACGCATAATATAATCTTCATCCAGTAACACATCGCTAAAGCCCACACGATCCCCAGAAACTTCTGGAGGTGGTGAAACACCAATTGCTTTTTGGGTACCACCGCTAACTTTACATATAGCAATCAATTCGTTGTTGTGTTGCAAACGAGTTGCTAATTCGGGATATTGGCTATCTACAGGAAAATCACGATAGATATCTAAACCAATGACTTGGGGTTGGTAGGGAGTTAATTTTTGCAGTAATTGTTGTAGTGTAGCGTCTGATAGTGACGTTTTTTGCTTTTGGTTTTGCGCTTGAATATCTGCTTCGGTGATCGTAATCGCTAGCAGTCGTTGATCCATACCCTCATCTGGTCGCATCCGCATCATCGCATCGAAAGCCAATAATTCCCATGACTGGATTACTCCTAGCGATCGCATCCCAAAAATTAAATTAGTGATGACGATACTCACCAGAAATAATAATTGCAGACTTTGTCTATTCAACCAACCAGGCGCGATTGTATCATTTAAACCGCGTAATCCATCCCAAGTTGGTGGTTCCTCTGCTGGATTTTGACAAATTATAGGTAACCAAGAAGCGGCCGGAAAATCATCTTCTAAACCTTGCAACCTTTCCCGTGCGTAACGTACTGCTAAATATAAAGACTGACCACTAGCAAAACTTAACAAAAAATACTTCAAAAATGCTTGAGCAATTAAATCTGGTACATTCTCTCGCATCACAATGATTTGAGGGATATGCAAATCTGCTAACTGTTGCGCCAATCCCAAACCATTGCAGGAATTGAAAATCGCCAATTTCAAACCGCGAGTGAGCGCATACTTCAAAGCATTCTTTAACTCATAAATAGTCAAACTACTATTTTGATTAATATAAATCTGACCTTTCTCATCATCACTACTACTGTGTCCGGCAAAAAACAAAATATCCCAGCCTTGTTTATCCCACAAGCATTTATCTAATTCTGAGCGTGAAGGTTCTACCAAAAACACACAAGAAGCATTAGGCAATTGTTCCAGTATCATTCGATCTTGCTGAATATCAATACCTGTACTATTACCTAAAATTGCTAATATTCTAACTTTAGAAGTCGTATTTTTAGTTAGTTGTTTAATTTTTTCATATTTAGAACTACTGATAGCTATTTCTGCTTTTTGATAATCTTCAAAAAAATTCCACAAATGCCAAGGTAGCCGCCGTATTATATTATCGCTGGTTTCAATAATCACTTGAAATTCTTCATTTAAAGCCAAACGCGCTCTTAATTGTTGGTCTATAAGGCGAAATGAATTTGAATTTAACAAATTATTAATTTGTATTTGTAATAACCGACAAATATCACTAAAATCTATTTCACTAACGTTATTTAAGCCTACTGTTTCTATTTCTAGTTCCGAGCGCTTTCTAAAGCCTTGGGAGAGGGCAGTATAAATTAATTGAAAGCGTTGATATAGATCCAACAGTTCTGGCGCAGCAGGTAAACTCGCAGTAAATTTTGTGGGACGTGAATTGTTACCTTCCCAAATTTGGGCAGTGACAGGATAAAAACCCTCGTTAAGATTTCCTCTTTCTAAGTTGATCACAACTAACTTACTCATTGCTAGCTATATTATTAGTGGTTAAATGTTATAATAATTTAGATTGATTTAAATTTTGAGATAATTTCTACCAATTCTTTTAACTCTCCATCTGCCGCAATTATTTTTTCCGTTTAGCTTAGTATAGTTAAAGAATCGACTAAATATATTTTTATATTAATTGTGATCAAAACTAAAGTGCGAAAATAACTAAAAAATCAGTTTTTGGTGTCAAAGCATTTCAATTTGAGATTTGGGATTGACTTTAGAGATTTTAGAGCTTCATCATTAAGTAATTATTGGTTCAAATTCTTATATATATTCTTTTACCACACAACACTAAGATTTCGTAATTCCATATTGAATATCTATTTAAAATCCTTTTGTTTCCAAAATATTATTCATTTAGCTTAACATTTTACTCAATCTTATTGACTTGTTAACCTTTTATTAACATTGTTTATTTATCTTTGTTAATGTTCAGATTTTAACGCTTGTGGCAATAAAGTATTGCAAGATTGACTGATTAAAATTTTACAAGAAACCAGACAAAAAAAGTCTAAGAGGATGTCTGAAAAGTAAGAAAGCTCACGTAACGGTGTCCTGTCACTAGAAAAAGTACTTAAGCATGACAGCGTTACGAGAGCTATGAATCCATCGTACCCAAGTAATCTGACTTCTGAGCAGTGGGAACTACTATCACGACTAATTCCTGTTCCAAAAAAAGGTGGTCGAAAACGCAGTGTTAATATGCAAGCGATCGTGAACGCCATACTATGTATCTTGTGTGCGGGTTATGCATGGCTAATGCTCCCAAACGATTTTCCCAAGTGGAAAGGCGATTAAGTAAGGATTATGAAATCTTACCCGAAACTACCGAAACCTTTGTTTACATTGCAATGTTTTGTTTGATGCTCAAACAACTTGCGTGATAAAAATTACCGATTAAAAACTTTTCAGACATCCTCTCATATAAAATTCACCTGATTTTCAGGTTTATTCTCGCTCAAATTTATGCATAAAAGCTATTTTTCCGAAATAGGCATAGCAGTCAATAGTCTAATATTTCTCCTAGTAAACAATGCTTTTGCTCAAAATATTTCTCCAGATACTACCTTACCAAACAATACCCTTGTAAATACAGGGGGCAATGTGATAAATATTGCTGGTGGTATGGAAGTCAACAACAATTTATTTCATAGTTTTTCAGAATTTTCCATCCCTACTGGTACTACAGCCGCATTTCAAAATGCAACAAATATTCAAAATATCATTAGTCGAGTTACAGGTAGGTCAATCTCCAATATTGATGGTTTAATTCAGGCTAATGGTATAGCAAATCTATTTTTGATTAATCCCAACGGCATTATATTTGGTGAAAATGCTCGCTTAGATATTGGCGGTTCCTTTTTAGCCTCATCTGCCAATAGTATTCAATTTACTAATAACGTTGAATTTAGTGCGATCGCTCCGCAGCCTAATCCGTTGTTAAGCATCAATGTACCCATTGGTTTGCAACTTGGCAGTAATGTAGGCAATGTTATAGTTCAGGGAGCTAATTTACAAGTAAATTCTGGTCAAACTTTAGCATTAATTGGCGGTAACATCAGCATGGATGGCGGTCAATTAATAGCGGCTGGTGGCCGTATTGAATTAGGAGGCTTAATCGCTCCAGATATTGTCGGCTTAGATATTGACAGTAACGGAATTATCCAGAAATTGAATTTTCCTATAGCCGCACCACGTGCAGATATTTCTCTGACAAATAGAGCGAAAGTTAGTGTGGTAGCCACCGGCGGTGGTAATATTGCCGTCAATGCTCAAAACTTAAATCTTGCTCAACGCAGCAGTCTAAATGCAGGTATCACCGACAATGCTGGGACAGCTGAGACAGTTGCAGGCAATATTGATGTTAATGCCAATGGAGCTATTACCCTCACCGAATCTAGTGTCATCCAAAACATCATCAATTTAGGAGCCACTGGTAATCCTGGCAATATTAATTTAGTGGCTGATTCCCTGAACTTACTCACAGGCTCTCAACTGTTTAGTAGTACTTTTGGAATAGGCAATGGCGGCCAAGCTAACATTCAAACTAAAAGTCATGTTGTCATAGATTCGGCAGGAAATAATGCCAGTACCAGTGGAATTATTACCTCTGTTGCAGACACAGGAAAAGGCAACGCAGGCAATGTCAACATTACCACTCAATCGCTTTCTGTCAACAATGGCGCTCAACTCAATACCATTACCTTCGGTGAAGGAAACGCAGGGAATATAAATATTCGTACGGACAATAGTGTTATTTTTGATGGCTCTAATGTTGGTGCTAGCGGCATACTCAGCGCCGTGGCACCGGGAGGGAAAGGTAAGGGAGGTAACATTGACATTATTACTGGAGCGCTGTCCATCAGCAATGGAGCGCAGCTAAATGCTATCACCAGAAACGAAGGAGATGCAGGTAACGTGAGTCTTCAAGCTGACAATGTAACTTTGGATGGAGAAAACAGAAACAACGGTGCTGCCACTTCCATATTTACCTCAGTCAGTACTGACGATAATGGCAACCAAGCTATAGGTAATGGGGGTGACATCAACATCATCACTAGGCTGTTATCGATTACCAACGGCGCTCAACTGAATACTATTACTTATGGACTGGGAAATGCTGGCAATGTCAAGATTGATGCCAGCGAGAGCATTTTCTTGGATGGAGTAAATAGTAATGGTGGTGTCAGTGGAGTACTCACCTCAGTGCAGGAAGAAGCTATTGGTGACAGTGGGAGCATCGATATAACTACTAACTTGCTCAACATTACAGGCGGCGCTGGTCTGTATACCGTGACCAATGGAGAGGGGAATGCTGGCAATGTCAAGATTCAAGCTAATAATACAGTTTTTTTGGATGGAGTCAATCAAAATGGTGGCTCTAGTGGGGTCTACAGCAGTGTAGAAGTTGGTGCTGTAGGACAAGGAGGTGATATTGATATTACTACTGGGTCATTACGACTGAGCAACGGCGGGGGACTTTTTACCAGTACCTATGGACAAGGAAATGCAGGTAACGCCAATATCAATGCTCGCCAGCAAGTCTCTTTGGCTGGGGTGAATAGCTTCTTTGGCGGCAGCAGTGGAGTATATAGCGTTGTCTATGACACTGGTATTGGCGATGGTGGCGACATTAACATTTTTGCCGACTCAATAGCAGGAACCCAAGGCGGGGGACTATTTGCCAGTACCTATGGGCAAGGAAACGCAGGTAACGTCAATATTGATGCCCGGCAAGTTTTATTTGATGGAGTCACCAGTGGCAATTCTAGTGGCATATTTAGCGATGTCCAACCAAACGCCGTAGGTAATGGTCGAGATATCAAAATTACATCTGGAAAATTGACAGTTAGCAATGGCGCTCGACTATCTACAACTAGTAATGGTGATGGGTCAGCCGGTAACATTATTGTTGATGCTAACTCTATCCTGTTAAGGAATGGCGTTTTCAGTTCCGATACTGTCGCTAACGAGGGGAATATTATCTTGCGATCGCAATCTTTAATTCTAAGGCGCAACAGTCAAATCACTACTAACGCTACAGGTATAAATATTATTGGCGGTAATATCGATATTGATGCTGATGTTTTAGTTGCAGTGGAAAATAGCGACATCACAGCTAATTCTACTGACTTCCGGGGAGGTAATGTCAGAATCAATACTCAAGGCATTTTTGGCACCCAGTTTCGTAATTTTCTCACCCTAGAAAGTGATATCACTGCCACAGGAGCAGATTCCCAATTAAGCGGGACTGTGGAAATCACTACACCCGATGTAGACCCCAGCAAAGGATTAATTCCTTTACAACTAGAAGTTATTGATGCTGCTAGTTTAATCAATCAGAATATCTGCGCGGTGGACTCTGGTAGCAGTTTCACTATTACCGGACGAGGTGGTTTACCTCCCTCTCCCAATACAGTACTGAGTAATGATACCGTGTGGGAGGATTGGCGAGTGACGGCTGTTCCCAAGGGAAATGAGGTGATGGCAGACAGGGGTGAGAGCAGACAACAGGATATCTCATCTAAATCTAAGATTGTGGAAGCACAAGGATGGTTAGTCAATTCCCAAGGAGAAGTGATATTGACTGCTACTGCACCTACAGTAACCCCCCGCAACTTAGGTAATTCAATACCTGGATGTCAGTCATAAATTATTGATCTGCAAGCTTTAGTTGTTAATCAAGGAGTTATTGATGCCTAGAAAAATCCGTTTATCCCTATTTAGGTATCAATATTTTTGGCAGCGCCCCTTGAGAATTATTTTATTAATTGTGATGGGACTCATTTTGAGTTTGGGCTGGCATATATTACCCGCCCAGTCTAAATTTACATCTTCTGTTGCAGATTTCCCTAGTGGCGAACAATTAGTCCAACAAGGTAAAACTTTTTACCAGACAGGAAAATTTTCCCCAGCAGTCCAAAGCTTACAGCAAGCTGTACAAGTTTATCAGTCACAACAAGATATCTTGAATCAAGCTTTAGCATTAAACTATCTTTCCTTGGCTGAACAAAAACTTGGCCAATGGAATCAAGCAACTACAGCTATCTCTAGCAGCCTAAATTTATTAACTCAATCACAGCTGAATAGAAATAATGCCAAACATATTCTTGCTCTTGCTTATAACACCCAAGGTAGCTTGCAATTAGCAATGGGACAAGCCGAATCTGCATTAGAATTTTGGGAAAAGTCTGCTGATATTTATGCCCAAATTGGAGATGAATCTGGACGCATCGGGAGCTTAATTAATCAAACTACAGCTTTGCAGTCTTTGGGGCTATACCGTAGCACCATGAAAGTATTTGCACAAGTAGAACAAAATCTGCAATCTCAACCAAATTCTCTGCTCAAAGCCTCTGGATTGCGTGGTTTAGGCAACGCTTTGCGAGTTAGTGGCGAATTAGAAAATTCTCAACAATTACTTGAACAAAGTTTGGTCATAGCTCAACAGTTGCAATCTCTTTCCGAAGAAAGTGCTACTTTATTGAGTTTGGGTAATACAGCTTTTGCCTTTGGTAGCAGAAAAGTGTTAAGAGATAGTAGCAAGGAAAATGAATCTTTGTTGCTACGCTGTGGACAAGCGAACATCACAGAAAATGCTAAAGCTGATTATCTACAAGCGGCTGATTTTTATAGGCAAAGCGCCCATAAATCGACTTCTTCACTAACAACTATTCAAGCCCAACTGAATCGCCTGCACATATTACAAGAACTTCACCAGCAGCCGACTACAGAAGAATTACAAGGACTACACTCAGCGATCGCTAGTTTAAACCCCAGTCGCGCCACGGTTTATGCCAGAGTGAATTTTGCCAATAGTTGGCAATGTCTCAATCAACAAAGTACAGCAGATGACAACAAGCATCTTCTCAAATCCGCAACTTCTACTCAGGATGAAATTATCCAGATATTAAAAATTGCTGTGCAACAAGCTCGTGAAATTCAAGACCAACGAGCCGAATCCTATGCTTTGGGTTATCTAGGGCAACTATACGAAAACACTCAACAATGGTCATTAGCGAGTCAAAATACTGAGTCAGCTTTAAATCTTGCCCAAATGATTCAGGCATCAGATATTGCTTTTTTATGGCAATGGCAATTGGGTCGTCTCTTCTGGCAGCAACAAAATTTCCCAGAGGCGATCGCAGCTTACACCACAGCAGTCAATACTCTTAAATCTTTACGCAGTGATTTAGTCGCTCTTAATCCTGATCTCCAATTTGATTTTCGCGATCAAGTAGAACCAGTATATCGCCAGCTTGTGGCTTTATTATTAAGATATGAACAACCAAGTTCCCAAAACTTAAAGCAAGCTCGTGATGTCATAGAAGCACTACAACTAGCTGAAATAGACAATTTTTTTCGGGATGCTTGCTCCATCGCTCAACCCACTGACATTGATGATATTGTCGATAATTCTAATCCAGCAACAGCAGTTATTTACCCGATTATTTTGGCAGACCGGATAGAAGTAATTGTGAAATTACCGCACATAGATGAACTTTTCCATTACAGAACTTACGAACTTGAAAGCCAAATAGAAGCTACCTTAGACGAGCTACGCACAAAACTAGAACAACGCTATACTTTCCGCGATCGCGAGCTACTTTCCAAAAAAGTATACGACTGGCTGATCACACCTGCCGAGGCATACTTACAAAAAAATCAAGTCAAGAATTTAGTATTTGTGTTGGATGGTTCCCTACGCAATATCCCTATGGCAGCCCTCTACAATGGTCAAAATTATCTCATAGAAAAGTACAGCATCGCTCTATCTCCTGGACTGCGATTGCTAGAACCAAAACTAAAACAGCAACAATTACAAGCTCTAACTGCTGGAGTAAGTGAATCAAGTCTTGGCTTTAGTTCTTTACCTCACGTAGCCAATGAATTAGAAGAAATTAAATCGATTCTCCCTGGCAATTCCAAACAGTTTCTCAATCAAAATTTTACTAGAACCAACATTGAAAAAGAAATTAGTTCTGTATCTTTTCCCGTAGTTCATTTGGCAACTCATGGTAAATTTAGTTCTCAACTAGCAAAGACATTTATTCTAGCTTGGAATGAAAAAATTAATGTTAAGCAATTACACGAATTACTGCAAACTAGAGAACAAGTAATCAAACAAGGATCTCGTGTAACTTCCCCCATCGAGTTACTGGTTCTCAGTGCTTGTGAGACAGCCACTGGAGATAAGCGAGCCGCCTTAGGATTAGCTGGAATAGCTGTACGTGCAGGTGCACGTAGCACTCTAGCTTCTTTGTGGCGAGTAGATGATCAATCTACTGCTGTGCTGATGAGTGAGTTTTATCGGCAGTTAACAAATAACCCTAATCTCACTAAATCCGAAGCCTTACGTCGCGCACAACAACTTATTTTACAACGCCATAGAGAACACCCATTTTATTGGGCACCTTACGTTTTAGTAGGCAATTGGCTTTGATATATTTCCATCCATCATGAATGCAGAATTAATTTATTGATTCGTGGCAAATATTAAATCAGGGAGCATCCAAAATGTGCAAAAAGCCCCCAGGCTGTAAGTTATTATCTAGTGTGGTAAAATTCACTAGATTAGCTGAAGGGTGGTTTATCTTAACAAATTTAAACGATCTTACTTCGGCTATTAATGCTTACAAAAAGCGGTTTGACATTGAAGAGAGGTTTCGAGATTTTAAAAGTGGTGGTTACAAGCTAGAAGATACAAATGTTTCAGGTAATCGCTTGATATCTCTGATATTAATAATATCTTTTGCTTATAGTATGTCCACTTTTCAAGGGCAAAAAATTAAGCGTATTGGTGTACAAAAATATATTGATAGAGTCAAAGAATATGGACGAGTGACCAGGAAGCATAGCAGTTTTTATGTCGGTTTATATAGTCAAACCTGGGTAAATTTTATAGATAATTGTTGGTGTATTGTTCAAAAATTAATGAGATTAAATAGCAATAAGATCGAGTATTATTTACGAGGTATAAGGGCTATGGAGCTTATTTTGTCTACGTTTTAGCTTTCATGTCGCCCCCTCAGATTTATTTCTAAAAATACTGGTTTCTCACCGAAAGGTAAATCTTTAACAATGTATCGATGATTTTGATGTAATCTATGGCTTTTTTTCCCACAGCGAGGACAAGTACTGTATGATTTTATTGATTCTATTTGTAAAATTATTCCTATCCCAACATGAAGGCGATGTGATATAACTTTCACATCTTTTAAATCTAGAAGCAGTGACTTTAAATCTGCCCCAATGATAAGTAGGTTTCCCATCTGCTCCTTCTCTATAGGTATCGCAACGTACCGATGAAGACAGGGCAAACGCATCTAAATTACTCTTGATTACAACGAAGGTTAAGAACCAACGAAAAAATCAGGATTTCGCGCTTGATTATTTTTTAAGCCCCAAAGTGATCGCCTAAAATTTTCGCAATAAGCAAGAGTTAATGACATTAAATTTGGCTCTATTGAGAATAGACTTTGCTTATTGACATGATGCGGCCGCCCTGCCGATGAAGACTTTTGTACCCAGTAGCCATTGTATGAACCTCGTTCATTAAACACTCCTGCTAAACCATCAATGAAGATTACTCCATCGCTACCATACCGCCACACGGCAGTTTTATTACGATCATTCTTGATAAACCACTTTATATTCTTCCGTTTTCCAAACCTCATGAAGAGAGCTTTTTGATGTGCAGCAGTGCAAATCAATAAGGCGTATGTCAGGAGAACATAGTTCTTTTTCATAAAATTGACTTTGATCAATTCAAAATTTGGCATAAATTACGAGGTCAATTTTCTCACAGTTTTATGCGCTTACAGCACTTATGGCAGCTATGAGGTACATCCTCAAATCTAAAAGCTTTGATATGAGAGGACAGCGATTGAGAAGTTCCACGGCATTGGGGAGGTGACGGCGGCGAAGATGCACTCACTCGGCATTCACACTGGGGCAGATTTGAAAGAGCGATCGCTGACTGAGCTAACACACCACTTCGGTAAAGCAGGTCATTATTATTACAAGATTGCCAGGGGAGAAGATGACCGCCCAGTTGAAGCAAATCGAGTTCGTAAGTCAATTGGTGCAGAAACCTCGTTTGCACAGGACTTAAGTGATATCAGCCAGATGTTGCAAGAACTCGAACAGATTGCCCAAATTGTCGAGCAAAGGTTAGAGAAGCATGAAACGCGAGGACGCACATTAACGTTAAAAGTCAAGTTCTCTGACTATCAGCAGCTAACCCGCAGTAAGACAATGCTTGCTCCTATCAGTGAACTCTCTACGATTTTTGAGATAGCCAAAACACTGTTTTTATCAATTGACCTGGAGAATCGCAGTATTAGGTTGCTTGGCATTTCCTTGTCTAACCTTGATAACGCCAAACAAACCCAAGTTATTCAACTGCCATTATTTCAGAATGGGAACATCATATTTTAGGGTAGGTGTAGTCTGTTCAGACGCTGACAACTCGGTTATTGTCAAAGAGCGAATCAACTCCCGAATCACATCAGTTGCAGGTCTACCTGTACTTGCACAATATTTTTCAAGTTTTTCGCTTTCAACTGATGCGAGATTTATTGTAATTCGTTTGATAGCCCATTTTTTGTTCATGACTTGCCCTAATAATTAAATTTAATGAATTATCTAGACTTTAAATGCCAAGTGCAATACTTAACAAATATATAGATGTTAACCACAGCATACTTGCCGTAAAATCATTTTTAGCATATCCCTCCCCAGAGTATTTACTTGTAGCCCAAAACTTCACTGATAAATTATTTTTATGAACTTTAGGAAATTTGAAATGAGCTTGGATGTTTTGTAAATATTACTAAGTATTTATAATTAATTCTGTCTATGATCGCAACAACCGCCCCCAATAGAATTCCTGCTGTAAAAGAGATAGAATACCCAAAATCACCAATTCCGACCAACCCCCTAAATCTTCGCCTAGCTGTAAAGAAAAAAGCAAATGGAGCGGCGTAAAAGAGAACACATCATGACGTTGAAAGGTAAAGTACTCCCTTGGGTAAAGCTAATTATGCCAGGATTGGTTGATCGTATAACTGCTGCGACTGTTCGCAAGCCAACTGCTAACCAGAAGTAACCAGAACTTTAGAAACTGCGTTGAGAGTATATGATTTTCTGTAATTTTTAGTACTACACAGTAGAGCTTGATGCAGCTCTCTTCTTGCCCACTCTCCACCACGACATACTCCCCACTGAAAGCATAAAAGCCCTCGCCTCCCACAGCGCACCGACACCAAACCCCGCTAGCGAAGAGTAGTCTTTCACTACTCCCGGTTGCCATTGCCGGGAAGTAAGGTTATGGACTTGTACTGGAGTGACATCTGCGATCGCCTTTGGCTTAAGCATCTCTATCGCCGTCCCCGCCTCATCTCTGCCCTTGTTACAACCGCGCCTCCACAACCAACGATTGCTACTTCGGGGGGCAACGCTTGCCCAGCTTTTGACAACAATTTGTTGTCAAAATATGACTATTTTCCCACCTGGAGGAAGATAGTCGTAGCTTTTGATCCCACCAAGTAGTTCAAGAATGGTCAGGTGTTCGGTAGTAGATATGACTCAGCCAAGGGTACTCTCATTGTGAGTACCCGATTTAACTGTAAGTTGTTCCGTTGTCAGGACGATGGTTTGGGCTGTTGCACCTTTAGCATTGTGGCATCTCGGCTCTATGTTAATCTATCTGGTTGTATTAGTTAGCCTACACTGCTCTCAATTTCGAGCTAGTACAAATTGCTCTAAGTCATGATGCTGCCCTTTCCAAAATCCATGCTGTTTCAGTACACCCCTACTTTGGAATCCTAATTTAAGCAAGGACGCAAGTTTA
>NZ_JAWJTF010000195.1:0-5197 GCF_048836525.1 Nostoc sp. CALU 546 | reverse complement strand
CATTGGTGCGAGACAAGTTTTCTTTTTGGATGCTCTCAGCTTTGCGATGCCTGCGGCGAGCGTAGCTATCGCGGCAGTCTTAATCTTCACCCTACCAGGTCAGCTCGTCGTTGCACAAAATCAACAGCCTTCCAGGACAACACGCCGAACATGGGGAGACATTAAAGACGGTACAACTCGCCTGCTTACAGATGCACCTATTCGTTACGCGCTAGCGATGCAGTTAGTCGCATCAATTGCCGGAGCGCAGATATTAGTAAATACTGTTGGCTATGTTCAAGGTACACTCAAATTGGGAGAAGTGCAGTACGGCTGGGTGATGGCAGCTTTTGGGATTGGTGCAACCCTGTGTGCAGTTGCGGTTGGTACGTTCAATAGAAGTTTGCCACCGTATAGGCATCCAAATCACTCTCACCTGTGAAATTCAGCCATCACGTCTCACCTTCTTGAAACACCAACTCCAACGAAAACGGTAGACACCCAGGATTGGCAGCTGCCCACTCATTGGCTTCTGCAATTAGAGTTTTGTTACCTGAATCGAGATAAAATTGCATTTTGGCACTCTGCTCCAGTTTTTCCCGTTCCTTGCCCCCAATTAAGCATCGTGCAATCAGGCAGTACTCTCTAGCTACACGTTTGGCGTAAGATGCTGCTTGGAGTCGCAACTTAGTCAGATTCTTCAGTTCTGACAAAGCGAGAGTTGCTGCTGAATCGCTTGAAGGTGTACTTTGTTCGCTAACTTCGGCTTTTTGTGACGTTTCAGGCGGCACAATTGCAGGTGTAGGCGCAGTAAGCGGAATAGTAACAGAATTGATTAATAAGTTTTTGTTATTGTAATTTTCAGCCGCGCTGGGGTTAGAAAGGTATTTGAAATTCTTATCTGAAGTACTTTCATTAAGATTTTCAGCTAATTCTATAATCTTTGAAGAAACTAATGAATTATCAGAATTATTGACACCTGAAGTTAAAGACAGATCCTGTGGTTGCAATAAATTCAATTCTTCGGAATTCTTAATTTTCTCAGATTCATCTTGTACCTGTAGTACAAATAATTCTCCTTGAGACTCAGCAACTTCTTCAAAGATTGCTGCTGCCAACTGCCCTGTAGGGGCATCGGCAGCAGGAGGTAAACAGTTACAAAAAACCTTCATATAGTAAAAATGACCGTCATTTTCCTTTTCGTAAGGATTTTGAGCAGTCTGCTTGGCAAATGAGTTTTCAAAACTATTAAATTGCTCGTCATTGCTTGATTGATAAGGCTTTGAGGTATTTTCTGCCCACGGGTCTAAGATGTAGCGTGTGGGATGCCACAAATGCAAGTGCTTTTGTAGTGTCTCTTGTGAGATAGTTTTGTGAAAGCGGCGCTTGTATTCAGCACGTATCACTTTACCCCGTTCAGTAGCCCCTACTGGCAACCCTCTATCCCACTCTATTGCCCTTACTACTATCTGGATGCGTTTTTGGGCTTTTTGGCTGCGTTCCCAGTTCTGTTGCTTACGACGGTCAAATGGGATTACGTTGTCTTTGGGTTTATCAATGCTGCTAATGCCTGCTATGGCTTCTGCAAATGTGTTGGCGAATGTACCCAACAACCTTTCGGGATAACTAATGTAGGCGCTGTACCATTTGTTGCGAATTGTGGATTCTACCCAATGCCGCACTCTAGCTTCGATTTCGTGTTGGTGTCGGCAATATTGGCTGTAGCCTGGGGCGTTAATTGCGGTAGTAAGGCAAAATTCAACTAATTTATCACTCTCTAAGTCTAAAAAGACGATTCCGTACCCTACGAAGATTTGTAGGAGGGTGTTTGTTTGTCCTTTTCCTGTCCAGCCTGTGCTGATGATTTCTTCCCAGTTGGCACGCCACTGTACAACGTCAGCAGATTCTTGCTTGCGATATCTCTCCCGTGAAATTTGTTTTTTGGCTTTGTTCGCTACCCGTTTTAGTTTGGTTAAATCTTGCCGACTGGCCGCGCGATCGCAATAATCGAGGAAGATAGAAACTGAGTCGCTAATTGGTTGTAGGTCATCATTAAGTAAAAATGACCCGCTACCCGGTTGCATGGGGCAACGGATGGCTTTGTAGTTAGTTATTTGTTTGGCACTATATGGTTTGGTATTGGGGAAGATTTCTAGGTGTCCTTGGCGCAGGATAAAGCTTGCGTTTCTTAAGGTAATCTCTAGGGCGCAGGCTAGGGGAAAGGTGGGTAGGGGGGATGCGAAGCTTAGGATTAGGTGATAACCGCCACTAAAGCTGGACTGGAGGATGATGATATCGACTATGCCGATGTCCTCTAGCACCGCTTTGATGCGATTTATGGATTCAATGTTATGGTAGTCGCCTTCTAGGTCTAAATCGATTGTGGCGTAACGTGTTGTGTCGTTAAAGCGCAGACCTACTAGTTTCGACTTGTCTTGGTGCAGGTTCCACAGTTGGGAGGGTTGGAGATAATAATCGATAGTGCGCCATGCTGGTTTTACACCTTGTGCTTGATTTGGGGCAATTATCGCCCCAAATGGATGCCAAAAGCGCTCTACGTAGCGTTTACCCACGGATTCTGCGGGCAGGTGGGGTTTGATTTTCTTTTTTGAAGGCTGTGAAAGACTTAATTGGGGCTTGTTCTCAACATCTGAAGAGAAATTTTCTTGGAACATGAGTGACTGTCCTGATGATTTTTGTGCATCAGGTAGCCTCGCTGTTGGTCAAAATGTGTTAGCCTAAATTTGAAATTTTATTTTGAATTAAGCGGTTGGTTATCCGCTTGTTGGAGGCGACTGGTAATCGTCTCGTGGTTGAAAGCAAACAAAGCTTTATACTTGTTTAGGCTTAGACATACGTAGGCTTAGACTGGCATTTAGTCCAACACGCTTCACCAACAACAATGCGACTACCCAACTTTTTTTTGGTAATTATTTAAATGAGGCAGTTCGAGCGAAGTTGTCACTAAATCGACATTCTTAGTTTTGGGATAACAATGCAAAGCTAGTAACACCCACAAGCGTCACCCCGCATTGGCTCTTATTAGTACAACTGGTGAAGATGAAATTGCTCATACTCCACCACCGAGTTAAAAAACAAAAAACAGTCAAATATCTTGATACGAGTTCAGCACCCACAATAGTGAACTCGTATTGCAATTAGTATTGAGATGCTAATCTAGTAAGTAATGTTAAATTGTGGGATAAATTCTCTGCTAGATTAACTGCTTACAGCTACCTATGCAGCACAAATCTTATCCTTTTTTCTATTTGTAGAAACTTCCATTGCTTTCATTTGGGTCTTATAATCTTCCCAAGTTTTTTCAAATACGTCAGACTCATACATCCGCAATAAAACCTCCTCTTTATCAGTTAAATTAGGAAGTTTCAACAACTCCGCCAAAGACACTTGAACTGGGAAAACATCACTAAACTTTTGCATTAAGTGAAATATTCTCTTCCTCTGTGACGCAGATGGTTCATCCTGCAATTCTGCATCAATTTGTCGCGGACGTAGATTCACAATTTCTAGGCTCATATTCCCTAAATTCCTCAATCCAAACACAACAAACTCATTAGTTATACCAATAACCCGTCCCACAATTTCCAACTCGGGCCGCAGTCTCTTTTTGAATTGATATACTTGGTCAAGCTGGAAACGTCGAAACGGATTGCGCTCGCCATTCAGCATCCAAGCAATACCATCGCCTATACTACCTATCTCCGTAGCCTCCAGAAGGTCTATTACCTGGTAACAGATATCTTGATTACAAACAAACTTGTATGCTGCATCAATACTTCGGTTAAACTCCATCTCCAGTGCAACAACTGCCTTAAATTTTTCCAGTTCTCGTAATTGAGAAATAAACTCAAAAACTTTCTTACCCTTGTGATAACTACCAACGCTTATATTTAGATTCTCCGAGACCTCCTGAATCACTCGCTTGCCCTTCCCTAATTGAGACTTACTCTCAGTTACCGAATGATTCAAATTTGAATCATTCGATTGATTCAAACGACGAGCGCTTTGGCGCTGTCTTTCTTTCGCTTGGGGACGAAGTACGCTCTCCCAGTACTGCCCCTCGTGAAATTTCTGGTAATGAGTCTTCCCACCTTCGCGATGAAGATTAAAGTCAAGCACTAGTTTCAAATCTTCTTCAGGCGAACCAGACTCGACAAATTCCACTTTCACAGTGGAAATTCCTAACTGGCGAGCTATCTGCAAGCGACACTTACCTGCCAAGACTACATTGACACCAGTACGTGCAGATACCTTTAAAGATTCAAGAATCCCTTTTTCAGAGATACTTTTTTCTAAAGCCGGACGTTCCTCATTCTCACCATATATTTCTATCAGCTTCGGATGAACAACCAACTCCGCAGGTGAAATATATACAATTGCCGGATTCTTCACCTCAGACATATTTATACTCCGGGTCACAAATTGTCACTCAAAAGATAGGTTCCATCTTGAAAAACCTAAGCAGAAAGCAGAAAAATCTTAACCAGCAAGACTTATAGCACTTTCATCCCTTGGAAAAAGTGACAAGTTGAAAAAATAATTAAATCTTGTAAATGGCAAAGGATTAACTACCAGAAAAACTCAAGGGAGAGAATTTTCTCGCGCAGTAAACTATTATTCCCAACCCATTGAAAACCAATATGACTGAAGAGATATTTAAATTACTGGCATTTAAAAAAAAGCATCTATCTAAAGATAGATTTGTAAAACTGGGTAAATTCATGATATGATGGCTCTAGATAACTAAATTGACAAAACAAAGTTCCGTCCTGTTTTAGTAACAGGTGGGGTTGTTTTTTCCTCAAAGCCCTGTTTGCAGCAGGGCTTTGAGTGAATCTTTAGGAAAAATGAACTCTACAAAAAAAGTATATCAGGCTTCATTCGATTTGGCAAAATTGTAGGTTTAAGCGGGGTAAATACTAAAATGCCTCATATTCAAGTATTGAATCCTATTGAAAAGCAAGTATTAGAGAATATAGCAGCCACCGGCAGCGATGAAATGATCAAGAGAGCAAACATCCTGCTAGAACTTAATCGTGGGGAAAATCATAAAAATATAGTAAAAAAACTTGGTATAGCGAAGCAAACAGTAACAAACTGGAAGAAAAAGAGGACATCTTGTAACATAACATCGGCAACATTGGAAGATGCGATAGCAGATGATATATATTGTATTAGGTGTGAACGCACGCAGACA
>NZ_JAWJTF010000176.1:0-8243 GCF_048836525.1 Nostoc sp. CALU 546 | reverse complement strand
GGTTTCGCGTTAAATTGACACCAATGAGCAATGTGCTTTACATCTACGACAGACGTGCTTTTTCAAAGAACCCATATTTGGTATTTTCTGTCAATGCGTAAGTCATATATATAATGAAAAATTCATTCGCAAAAACACCAGCATTATTCCGCCGAAGACTCAAAAGATACTTGCGATCGCTTAAACATTGGTTTTTAGATACACCAGAAAGGGCACTATTAGAAGCTCAAGAAGCAGCTCAGAGAATTAGAAACATCGAGATCGAACATTTTGGTAACAAAAAAATATCTTCAGAGTCAGTAAAGTATACTGAGAATGTCATGTCGTATTGGCAAGTATACCTTGATAAAAATTTAACTATTATCAAGTTCAGACTTGCAGAATTCCAGATGAGTCGGGGGATTATCAATATTTCTAACTCTGTTTTATTAGAAACGCTAAAGGACATTGATAAAGTTGTCGAAAAGTACGCTATAAAAGATGAAATAATTAGTAATAGCGCATTAGAATCAACTTCTAAACCCCCACAAATTAACCGTATTGAAATTAACAAACAGCCAGATTCATCTAATACAAGTGATGTTAAAGCAACGCTTCAATCTGAAAATAATAGAGTGTTTCAGAGGTCTATAAGCAAAGCATTTAATAGAGTTAAATCAGATTTTGCGCCGCAGTCAGAAGAAGAATTTGTCAGGAAATATAGAGTTTCTAGCAACAGAACAACAATTGCCTTAAGATTTTTGATAACTCTTATTGTTGTACCACTTTTAGCTCAATATTTATCTAAGCAATTTTTAGTAACTCCAATATTAGAAAAGATGAGAGGAGATAATACAACTCAAATTTTTATCAATTCTGACATGGAAAAAAAAGCTCTCCATGAATTATATATTTTTCAAGAAGAACTTAGATTTGAATATTTGCTTAATCAAGCTCCACCACTTTCTTCAGAGACAACACAAGAAAAACTTAAAAATAAAGCAGTTGAAATGTCTGAAGAATTCCGCGCAAAAACTAATAGTAGTGTTGGTAATGTTTTTGCTGACTTAATATCACTACTTTCTTTTAGTATAGTTGTCGCTCTGAGCAAAAAAGAAATTGTGATGTTTAAATCTTTTTTGGATACCATTGTCTATGGTCTTAGCGATAGCGCTAAGGCTTTTTTGATTATTCTAGTTACAGATATATTTGTAGGATTTCACTCACCAGAGGGCTGGGAAGTCTTACTTGCAGGATTCTCAGAACATTTAGGTCTGCCAACCAGTAGAAATGTAATATTTTTCTTTATTGCTACATTTCCCGTGATTTTAAACACTATCTTTAAATACTGGATATTCCGCTATCTCAGTCGTTTATCTCCGTCGGCATTAGCTACGTTAAAAGAGATGGACGAGTAATTTGTAATTATCCCAGTCATAAATTCGCTTACTTTGAGCAAAGAATAGGTTTTTTACCATAAAATAATTACGAATTACAAATTACGTTAGCGCAGCGTTAGCGACGCAGGAGCGTCATTACGAATTATTTCGACTCATTTCCATTCTGATTCGCTACGCTATGTATATATATCCTGGTTATTCCCAAGCGTGCTATGGATTTTGAAAGCAAAGCTAATGTTCCAACTCCTAAAGACAATATAGAGTTTGCTCAACCAACTACTACCCGTAAACCACTAGAATTGCTGCGAGATACAGAGGCTTTGCTACGTCGCCCAACTGTAGCAACACTGTCACCGATTTTGCCATCAAAACTTAGCAATAGATTCCAAGCAACCTCATCTTGGGCAGATGATTATTTTAAGGAACTGGCAGAAATTGACCTAGACACTATTAGTGATTTTGAACTGCGTCCTGCACGAATTCTTATCGGCTTGAGCTTGGTTGGTTTTGGAGCGCTGATGATATTGGTGCTGCTGCTGTATTTAAACACGTTGCATCCACAACTCAATACAGTTGAACAGATTCGGCAATATTGGTATCAATATGTTTGGTTTGTCAGTTTAGGTGTTACGGGGATGTTTCTCTTGGGTCGTGAAGCGATGCGTCCTATGCCAAAGCGACGTAAGTAACTAGTACCGCAAGGCGGAATTCGTAATTCGTAATGACGCTCCTGCGTCGCTAACGCTGCGCTAACGTAATTCGTAATTAATTGTTTGCAAGGGTTTCAGACATTTAAAATGGTGAGATAGCGCGGTCTTCTCCCAAAGGGAGCGGAATTTTTCTTGCTCCTCCCTTTCCGTTTCCCAGAGGGAGGCTGGGAGGGAGAGGTTCATCGAACTCACGTTAATTTAGACTTTTCAAATAACCTCTAATAAAGATTTAGAAAGAGCTACAAAACTTGCCGATGACGAAGATGGGGACTTAAACCCACAGAATTGGTTAAAAGTGATGAATTTTGAATCAAAATTATTATTTAATTAATAAATTATAACTTTCAGTAATTAATACTTCAAAATGTGATTGTGTATTAAGTAGCCGTTACGAGATTCTATACATGAATCATGATGCTTTCATTGTTCCGCCAGGTTCAAAGATTTCTCTGAGAAAAAACTATGATCCAGCTTACAAGACTGATTTTCATGAAAAAACTGATGCTGCAATTAAATTACAGGCAGATATTGAACGACTAGCAAATTACCAAAATATTCTCTATGCTCAAAACACCCATGCTTTGTTAATTATTTTTCAAGCGATGGATGCTGCTGGCAAAGATAGCACTATTAAACATGTGACCTCTGGTGTGAACCCGCAAGGATTTCAGGTGTTTAGTTTTAAGGGGCCGAGTGCAGAAGAATTAGATCATGACTATCTGTGGCGATCAATGAAAGCTTTGCCAGAAAGAGGCCGAATTGGAATATTCAATCGTTCATACTATGAAGAAGTGCTAGTAGTTCGTGTCCATCCAGAAATGCTTAAAAAACAACAACTTCCCCACTTGTCTGAGGGAAAGAAAATATGGAAACAGCGTTTTGAAGAAATCAATAATTTTGAAAAATATTTGGTAAATAATGGTGTAATCATCCTGAAGTTTTTTCTGAATGTATCGAAAGCAGAGCAGAAAAAACGCTTCTTAGAACGAATTGAATCTCCTGAAAAACATTGGAAGTTTTCAGATAATGATGTCCGAGAACGAGCTTTTTGGGATGATTATATGAATGCTTATGAAGAGGTTTTTAACTACACTAGTACTAAATGGGCCCCTTGGTATATTATTCCTGCCGATCGCAAATGGTTTACCCGCCTGACCGTTGCCAATATTATCTGTACAAAATTAGAAGAACTAAATCTACAATACCCAACAGTTAGTGAGGAACATAGGCAGCAACTTTTACAGGCTAAACAGATTCTAGAGCAGGAAGATGAGCCTATAGACTTGATAGGTAAAGGCAAAAATATCTTAAAGTAGTTCGAGATATACTGTACAATTTATTGGAACAAGGACAAAAGATTGTAACTAAATTAATCCGATTTGTAACTAAAAAAGTTACTCAGATAGTTATAGCCGCAAAATCATGATTCAAATGGCAGAAAATGCCAAAAATCATCTACCTCACTTTAATCATGCTGCCTTTGATATTGTCGCGATCGCAGCTTCCGCAGGTGGTCTGACTGCTCTAGTTAAAGTGTTATCGACTCTACCCGCAAAATTTCCAGCCGCGATCGCTATTGTGCAACACCTTGACCCCCAACATCGCTCGTTCATGGCAGAAATTCTGAATCGGCGCACGGCTCTTAACGTCAAACAGGCAGAAGAGGGAGATTGTCTTACTCCAGGAACGGCTTATGTTGCCCCACCTAATCGTCATCTGTTGGTTAACGGTGATGGTACCCTTTCCTTATCACAGTCGGAATTAGTACATTTTTTACGTCCTTCAGCTGACCTATTATTTGAATCAGTTGCAGCCACTTACAAAGATAGAGCGATCGCTATTGTGCTAACTGGAACGGGTAGCGATGGCGCAATGGGAGTAGAAGCGATAAAAAAAATGGGTGGCACTATTATTGTCCAAGACGCAAAAACCGCCGAATTTTCGGGGATGCCCTCCGCCGCAATTCAAACTGGCAAGGTAGATTTTATTCTCCCCCTTGATGAAATCTCCACCACCCTGATGACTTTGGTCATGGGAGAATGTAATTAGGTAGGGGGTAGGGGACAGGGGACAGGGAGCAGGGGACAGGGGACAGAGGGCTGAAGAGATATGTAAAATGCAATCTTTGTGTCACCACGATTTAATGAGTCTTTGATACGCATTAATGAGGCTCCAAACTCCACTCCCCCTTCTCCCTGCCCTCTACCCCCTGCCTCCTACCTTATGACTTCCGCAGAAAGAGATCCTAAATTTGAAAATCTGCTGATTTATCTCAGACAAAGCCGGGGATTTGATTTTACTGGCTATAAACGCTCGACTTTGATCCGTCGGGTATGCAAGCGAATGCAGTCATTAACCATAGAAAACTTTGAAGAATATCAAGACTATCTAGAAGTTTATCCAGATGAATTCAATTATCTTTTCAACACTATTCTAATAAACGTCACTGCTTTTTTTCGAGATTCGTCAGCTTGGGAATATATAGCAGAGCAAATATTGCCTAGACTGATTAAAAATAAAAAAACTTCTGACCAAATCCGTATCTGGAGCGCTGGTTGTGCTTCTGGTGAAGAAGCTTATACCTTGGCAATGTTGATGGCTGAAATATTGGGAGCAGAGGAATTTCGCCAACGAGTGAAAATCTACGCCACAGATGTAGATGAAGATGCTCTCAACCAGGCTAGGCAAGCTGTGTATTCAGCAAAAGATGTCCAAACGATACCAGATGAACTGCGGCAAAAATACTTTGAGATTGCCGGGAACCGCTATGTCTTTCGCCAAGACTTGCGCCGCTCAGTGATTTTTGGTCGCCATGATCTGCTTCAGGATGCCCCCATTTCTCGCTTAGATTTACTGGTTAGCCGTAATACATTAATGTATTTTAATTCTGAGACTCAAGGGCGAATTTTGGCCCGGTTTCATTTTGCACTTAATGATAATGGCTATCTGTTTTTGGGTAAAGCAGAGATGCTGCTGATGCATTCTGCTTTATTTACCCCACTAGACTTGAAAAACCGGATATTTACTAAGGTATCAGCGGTGAATCTACGCGATCGCCTCCTAGTCATGGCAAATTCAGTAGATGAAGAATCTAGCAGCCGTTTGTCTCGAAACCTCCGGCTGCGAGAGATGGGTTTTGACACAGCACCGATCGCCCAAGTCATCATTGATATCAATGGCACTCTAGTAATGGTGAACGAGCAGGCGCGGGTTTTGTTCGCCCTTTCCCCCAAAGATTTAGCTCGTCCCTTCCAGGATCTAGAACTTTCCTATCGGCCAGTTGAATTGCGATCGCTAATTGAACGGGCTTATACTGAACGCCGCCCTGTCAGTCTGACAAATGTCGAGCGCTATTTGTCTAATACAGAAACCCAATATCTGGATGTGCGAATTACGCCTTTGCAAGAAACAGACGCCAGTTTTTTAGGAGTCAGCATTTCCTTTCATGATGTCACGCGTTACATTCAACTCCAAGATGCCTTACAACGCTCACAACAAGAATTAGAAACTACTAACGAAGAACTCCAATCTACCAATGAAGAATTAGAAACTACTAACGAAGAACTCCAATCTACCAATGAAGAATTAGAAACTACCAACGAAGAACTCCAATCTACCAATGAAGAATTGGAGACAATGAATGAAGAACTCCAATCTACTAATGAAGAATTACAGACAATTAATAATGAACTGAGCGAACGCACCACAGAACTCAATCGCACAAACATTTTCCTCATCTCTATTCTCAGAAGTCTCCAAACGGGAATAGTCGTAATTGACAACAGCTTTAACATCTCTATTTGGAATTACATGGTAGAAGATTTATGGGGCTTACGGACTGATGAAGTTATCGGAAAGTCTATCTTCAGCTTGGATATTGGGCTACCTGTCGAGCAGTTGCGATCGCCCATCCGCGACTCCTTATCCGGGAAAAAGCAGTTTCAAGAAATGATCCTCGATGCTACCAATCGCCGGGGTAGACAAATCAAATGCTATCTGGCAATCACTCCGCTACTTGGCATGGAAATGCAAGGAGCAGTTTTGATGATGGCAGATGTAGAGAGAGTCAGCAGTATGATTTCTAGTCAAGAAATGGAAGAACGGCGACAGCAGGATTAATTCTTATATAGGACTCAATACTGCTTGGGTAAAGCATTTTGAACTCGGAATTGGGTTTTGGGTAAAGGTTAAAGGGTAAAGGTTAAAGGTTTTTTCCCCTTACCCCAAACCCAATTCCCCAAAACCATTATCCATTACCTTAACTTACTACTGCTTCAGCTTTTTCCTCAGCTTTCTCATTCACTAGCACATAAGGCTTTTCTACACCTTGTGCTAAATACTCAGCTAGCTGACTTTCAATTTGATCGCGGACAATTTGGCGATACTCTAGAAAATGCTCGTTATGGGCACAAGCAGCGAGGTAATGCTCAAAAACTCCAGGATTCCGCTTGAGAATGCTAAACAAATGATGCCAGAATTTCCAGCGGGTTTCTCGTTTGATTCCTTGTCGCCAAATCACAATTAGCAACGCTTTTACAACTATCCACTCTGGCATTTTCGCTGGCGCTTTCCAACTTGGCAAACCCATCATCAAGAAACAGCGATAGGTGCGATCCAAGTACTGTACTGGGTCGTATAAAGTACAAAATGCCTCAATATATTCTCGTGCAAGTTCTTCCAGAGGACGGGTGGGCAGGAAGTTCATCAATGTTGTTTGGTTGATGTTGCCATCTTGATTTTCCCGTAATCGTCCTTCTTTTTTCAGGCGATGCCAAAGCGCGGTGTTAGGTAACGCTTGTAACATGGCAAAAGTTGTTGAAGGAATTGCTGCTTGTTCTGCAAAGCGGACAATGCGATCGCCTGCGCCTGTTTTTTCGCCATCAAAGCCGATAATGAACCCAGCCATTGGGCGCAATCCCGCTTTGATGATGGTTTGCACTGCCTCAGTTAGAGAACTGCGAGTATTTTGAAACTTCTTGGTCATTTGCAAACTATCTTCATCCGGCGTTTCGATTCCCAAAAACACCGCCGCGAAACCACACTCAACCATCAACTCCAACATTTCTGAGTCTTGTGCCAAGTCAATTGAAGCTTCAGTATCAAATCGGAAGGGGTACTTATGTTCTGCCATCCAGACTTTTAACTCTTTTAGCAACAATTTCACATTTCGCTTGTTGCCAATGAAGTTGTCATCCACCATGAACACACCCCGCCGCCAACCCAATTTGTAGAGGCAATCTAACTCTGCTAACAATTGTGCTGGGGTTTTGGTGCGTGGTTTGCGCCCGTAAAGAACAATAATGTCGCAAAATTCGCACTGGAAGGGACACCCACGCGAAAACTGCACCGACATCATGTCATAAGCATCCAATTCTAATAAATCAAAGCGGGGTATTGGTGTGCTTGTGACATCAGGTTTTTCTGTGGCGCGGAAAGTCCCAGACGTGTCTCCCCTTTTGATTGCCTCAATAAACATGGGTAGCGTGATTTCCCCTTCATCCAGAATCAGAAAATCTGCGCCAACATTTTCAACTTCATGAGGTACAGAGGTTGGGTATGGGCCACCCACTGCGACTAGCTTGCCACGTTTTTTTGCTTCCTGAATTTGGTCAAGTAAATCTTGTTTCTGGACAATCATCGCGGAGAGAATTACTACATCTGCCCATGCCCATTCTGCTTCTGTTGCTGGGCGGATGTTGCGATCGACCAGCTTAAATTCCCATTCTTGGGGCAGAATCGCTGCCACTGTTACTAAACCTAGAGGTGGTAATAAAACCTTGCGATCGACTAACTCCAAGATTTTTTCATAAGACCAAAAGGTTTTGGGAAATATTGGATACATTAATAAGATTCGCATGTAGTATCAATCCTCACACTTTGATTGTTATCCCACTCTAACGAAAATAAAGAGTTATTGACTTTTTATTAAAGTTGTTCTACTTTATTAGTTCGGTTAAGAATGATAAATTTTATACATATTAACCTCAATATTCACTCATTTTATCTACTAACCCCAAAGCTAGGAATAGTAATACTCTTACTTCCTGCCTCCTGCCTCCTGCCTCCTGCCTCCTGACTCTTTCCTTCTATCTCCTACCTCCTGCATCTTGCCTCCTTCCTCCTTCTTTATAATTTGCTTGCACTATCATTAAAC